>CADCPD010000135.1 GCA_902803265.1 uncultured bacterium
AATACATTTACTCTATATCATATAAACTCCTAAAAAATAAACACTAAAAAAAAGACCATTAGGATGCAGAAAACATAACCGCCCATTATAGGGCGGCTTTTTATTATCTTATGAGAAACGAAATAAAACTTTTAAGATTTCTACTTATATTAATTATCTTTTTCCGTTTCGCCTTTATCTTTTAGCATTTTTTCAAAATCAGAAGGTTTTAAACTTTGAACGAAACTTTTAAATTCTTCTGCTTCTTCCTCATCTTTACTTGGATCAGTTGACACAGAACCTGTTGCAAGAACACTTGCAGAAACTAAAATAGGTGCATCTATTCTAATCGCAACAGCTATTGCATCTGATGGTCTTGCATCTATTACTTCTTCTTCACCATCTTTATTCACAACATATATTGATGCATAGTAAGTATCTTCTTCTACATCTGCAATTTCTATTCTGTCTATTCTGTATCCTAATTGTTTTACTATATTAATTATCAAATCGTGTGTCATTGGTCTTGCTACAACAAGATTTTCTATTTTTCTTATAATTGCACTTGCTTCTGCAGAACCTATCCAAATTGGCAACGCTTTTCTATTGTCTTTATCATGTAATACAACAATCGGTGAACCTGTTCTCGTATCAAGGGCTATACCCATTACTCTCATTTCTATCATTTTTATTTCCTTTGTTTATTTCATTTTATATTATAGCATTAAGTTATTTATTTCAAATCAATTTTATAAATGCAATGTTTATCAAGAATATTTTTGACTTTAATAAATTTTATCATTTTTCCATTCTTATTTAATCTCTGCAACTCACCACAGTTATTTACATACAAATAATTATTTTTTTTATCATCTATTAAATGTTTAACAAAATCAAATGTTATATCCTTATTTTTTGTTTCCTTTAATATAAAATCGTAATTTTTATAATCTATATATGGCAAAATTTCTACATATACACTATCTGTAAAAATATTTCTATCGTGCTTATGCTCAACAACATAATTTGCAATTTCTTTTGAGTTTGAATTAAAAACTCTTGGTTCATATCTGTAATCAAATATTAAAAGTACAGAGATAATTGCCAAACAAGTTAGAACTTTCTTTTTTATTTTCATATCAATATTTTCTTTGTATAAAAATAACCAGCAAGAAACTATTAAATAAATATAGAAAAAATAATAATGCCAAAAATCTCCTAAATACCAAAAATTAAAAATATATAATAAAATTGAAAATGTCCCTATTATAAAAAATAAACATTTTTTATCTTTAAAAAAGGCTTTACAAAAAATTACTCCGAATATTATTAATAAAATGGCATTTATCCATTCGCTAAATATAAATGGAGTTAATAAATCATGAAGGTTTATCCCTGGCGACATTTCCGGTTTAATTGTAGACTTATCAACACCTACAAGTTGTATCAAAAGCGTAATAACAGTAAATGTGCCTACACAAGAACAAATCGTAAAATCTTTTTTATTTTTTTCTTTAAATAAATCGTATGCAAAAATTATCCCAAATAAAAATGCACCTATTAGAGCCATTGCACTTGTATTAGCACAGAAAAATATTAATAAAGAATAAATGATCGGATGTTTTAACCTGTCTTTGAATAATGCACACAAAATAAACAATAAGAATATTCCTATTGAATAGCATCTGGCAACTATAGAATAGTATGACAAAAAAGGAAACGAAAAACTTATAACAATTTTTAAAAAGTTACTAAACGGCGAATATTTCCACAATACAAATATTGCCCCAAAACAAAAAATCCAATTAATTATCAACATTGAATACGGATATGCGATATTTAATTTTGCAAATGGCAAAAGTATTAAATACCAAACAAAAAGATGTCCTTCGATATGTATTATTTCTAAAATATTTCCAAAATGAAATTGTTTTGCAATTAGCCAAGCCCAAGCTTCATCTGCCCATGGTTGATGACAAAAAGTCCTTAAAAGTGTAATTATAGACCATAAAATCATACAAATTATAAATGTTTTATTCTTCACTATCAAATTCAAAATCTTTTTCCTTTTTTTTAAATCCAAGTAAGTAAGAAGTTATAAGTGCTGTCAATGGTACACAAATCACAAGAGCTATACTACCAACAAGAGCTGAAGAAATTTCTGTTACAACCATATTAAGATTAAAAAACTTTGTCAAATCAATATTATGAGCAAGCAACACAAGAGGCAGAGAACCTCCTAAATAAACCAAAATCAATGTATTTGTCATTGTTCCGATTATATCTTTTCCAACATTCATACCCGAATGAAACAATTCATGAAAAGAGAGTTCATTATTAAGTTCAAAAACCTCATTAATAGTACTTGCAATAGACATAGCAATATCTATTACTGCCCCAAGAGTTGAAATAAGCATTGCGGAAGTTAAAATACCCACAAAATTCAATTCAGGATGTGCTGAATACAAAAACACACTTTCTTCACAACAAAATCCGGTTAATCTGGATATTTTAATAACAATTAATGATAAAATCGCAGCAAAAACTAAACTTAAAACAGTTCCTAAAACAGCAGATGTACTTTTAACATTTAACCCGCCTACAAAATAAACGGCTATAGCTGCCGATAAAAGACATAATAAAACCGTAGAAAATATAGGATTTATTCCTGCTAAAATCATCGGTGTTAAAAGACATACAACAAGACATACTATCAATCCTGTTGCTATAATACTCATTAACCCCTTTTTTCTGCCAACCAGAACAACAAAAAAAATAAATATTCCAAGTAAAAAGTATAAACCTTGAACACGTTTTATATCAGATATAAAAAATTGTATTCCGTCATCTGCCTGTTCAAGGTGTAAAATAACATTATCTTTTTTCTTCAAAAGAATATCATAATAAGGATTTCCTGTAAGAACATTTTCTATTTTAACGGTTTCACCTTTAAAAGTTCCTGTTTTAACAAGAACATCGACAATTTGTTTATCATTTCCACTATCAGCATCATCAATATATTCAATATGTTTTACAAAACCTGTTGCAGATTTTAAAACCGTATCATTTTCAATTGCAAAACAATTTGAGCAAAACAGTATAAAACAAGTTAAAAATAAAATAAATTTTTTCATATTACAAAGCTATTCTTCTTTAAAAATACCTAAACCCAAGTGAGCATAAGCTTCCGGAGAAACTTTTCTTCCTCGTGGAGTTCTCATCAACAGTCCCGCCTGTAAAAGATATGGCTCGCAAACATCTTCTATCGTTCTTACATCTTCACCCAATGCAGCCGCTATTGTGTCTAAACCTACAGGCCCGCCGTTATATTTTTCTATAATCAGCTTTAACATATCCCTATCTGTTTCATCAAGACCGTATTCATCAATTTTTAGCGTATTAAGAGAATCTTTTGCAATATTTAAATCAACTTTTCCGTTATTTTTAACAATAGCAAAATCTCCTACACGTTTTAAAAGTCTGTTAGCAATACGCGGAGTTCCTCTTGAACGCCCTGCAATTTCTTTTGCGCTATCAGCAGTAATTTCAATATTTAAAATTTTTGCGGTTCTTAAAATAACTTGAGTTAGCTCATCTATTGTATAAAACTGAAGTCTGTGAACAAACCCGAATCTGTCACGCAACGGAGAAGAAATACCGCCGGCTTTTGTTGTTGCACCGACAAGAGTAAATTTTGGAAGAGGTATTCTCATTGTTTTAACGGTTTGAGACTTTCCCGTCATCATATCAAGATAAAAATCTTCCATTGCGGGATACAAAATTTCTTCCGTAACTGTATTGAGCCTGTGAATTTCATCAATAAAAAGAACTTCACCCTCTTTTAACGACATTAAAACACCAATAATATCTCTTGGCCTTTCAAAAGACGGAGCAGAAGTTATTTTAACAGATGTATTAAGTTCTTCCGCAATAATCCCCGCAAGGGTTGTTTTTCCCAGTCCCGGAGGTCCGTAAAACAAAACATGGTCAAGTGTTGTATTGCGTTTTTTCGCAGCTTCTATAGATATTTTTAAGGTCTCTTTTAAACTTGTTTGACCAATATAACTGTCAAAAGATTTCGGACGAATAGAATTTTCAAAAACTCTGTCATAAGCCATTGTTTCCGGCTTTACAACAGGATTTTTCTTATGTTTTTCAAGTTTTTCATCATCAGATAATATAACCATAAAAAGATGATAGCATATTTTTATTATTGGGGCTATTTATGAATAAATACAAAGGGCGGTTTTACAAAATTTGTAAAACCGCCCTTTAATTTTCAAATTATCTACAACATTGTTGAAATTAATTCTTCGTTTGTTTGTGGACTCAAATAAGCAGGCGGAATATCAAATATTGTTTTACATCCGATTTGACCTTCTTTGTTTAATCTGTAAACAGCTCTTGCGTATGCAACAAGCACACTTGATGTAAATTCAGGATTTGAATCTAATTTCAAGCTGTATTCTATAACATGATTTACTCCGTCAGAAGATTTTCCGCTTCTTATTACAAATCCGCCGTGAGGAATGCCGGAATGATTTTTGATTAATTCTTCTTCTGAAATAAAATGAACAGTTGTATCGTATTCGTCAAAATAATTTGGCATTGTTACGATTTCTTTTTCTATCTGTTTTAAATCTGCTCCGTCTTCAGCTACAACAAAACATTCTCTTGTGTGTTTTTGTCTTGTTGTAAGTTCAGGATTTTCGCCGTTTCTTACAGAAGCAAGAGCTGAATCTACAGGAATTGTATATTGTTTTGCATTTTTTACACCTTTAATTCTTCTTATAGCATCAGAATGACCTTGACTTACACCTATACCCCAGAATGTATAATCTTTTCCGTCAGGTAAAATAACATTTCCGAATAATCTGTTTAGCGAAAACAAACCTGGATCCCAGCCAAGAGAAATTATTGCAGTTTTGCCTGCTTCTTTTGCAGATTTATCAACATTTCTAAAATGTTCCGGAATTCTTTTATGTGTATCAAAACTATCTATTACATTAAACATTTTCGCATATTCAGGAGTTTGAACAGGTAAATCTGTTGCAGAACCGCCGCAAAGAATTAAAACATCTATTTTATCTTTCCAGTTTTCTATTTCTTCTACAGAAACAACTTGTGTATCAGAATTTATTTTTAAATCTTTAGGATTTCTTCTTGTAAAAATTACGCAAAGTTCAATATCTTTATTATATCTAACGGCATTTTCAACACCTTTACCAAGGTTTCCGTAGCCTAAAATCCCTAATCTTATCATTATTAATCTCCCTTTTTTAATTATTCTGTTAATAGTATACCAAAAATTTAACAAAAAAACTTTTTACCTTGTAACAAAAACTTTATAATGCCAATGAAAAAAGCAATAAATGAGTTTTTAAACGCTTAATTAACATGTAGGGCTCTAGTGTTTTAAGGTATTTTTATATTGTTTATTCCGAATATAGCTATATCAACTAATAATATAAAATCGGTTAAAAATAACCAAGAGAGAGGTTTTAAGACAAATCCTTATGTTCAAAAGCCCGATACATTTGAACGCTCTGCAAACATTAATTTTACAGGAAGTTCAAACAGAATTAAACAATACGAAAAAACAACAGAAACCCTAAAAACAACAGGCGAAAACGCCCAAACATCACTAAACGGTCAAATTGCAACCGATGGATGGGCCGGTAAAGTAGCTGACAGCGTTAGCGCACTTTGGAATTCAAAAAACAGAGCCGTTCTTGTTCAGGCTGATATTGATACTTATAATGCCCAAATTGATGAATTAAAACAGTCTATTAAAGAGAAGAAATTTAATGAAAAATTTAAAGAAATTTTTGACGTTGAGTATAACCACGCAAACATTGCAAGATATGACAAAAAAGCCAAACAATTTAAACTTGCCGCAACAGCAACAGCGATGGCAGATATAACAAGTTCAAAATTATCTGAGGATATTAAAACTTTCAAAGAAAACAACGGAAAACTACAGGATAAAACTGTCATGAGAGTTTTGCCTTACGCTATGACAGGTTCTGTTCCTTATTATTACGAAACAAAAACAAAAGAAAATACCCTAAACAAACTTGAAAACAACCTTGTATCAGTATTAGGCTCAAAGGAAGTTCTGAATGATACTTTAAAAGCAAGCGGTCTCAATACTGAAAAAATGTCCGATGAAGAAAAATATTCAACATATGGCGTAATAGCTGAATTCCTTGTTGAAACAACAAAAGAAACCGCTAAAAATTGTTCAAAAGGCAAAACAATAAAAGAATTAAAAGCAGAATATGATAATGCTTATGAAAAAGCATACGGAACAAAAAATAATATTCAGGCAAGAGTAGATAAATATAATCGCTCACAAGAAATTGGTGCAGCAGCAGTAAGAGGGGCCACTCGTTCTGCAGTTTCAGCGTTAGTAATGCTTGCAGCACCTGAAGTAGGATTGGCAAAAATTGCCACTAAAGCAGTTACAACCATGGGCGTTAAGGTTTTAGTTGACGGTTCTGATAAACTTACTAATAAAGTAGATAATGATTTAGTAGGAAATAAATTTAAAAATTTAGTTCGTTCTGCGTCAATAAGCGGAGCTGAAAATTTAGCATCAAGTTTAATCGGAACTTTTGTTCCCGGCTTTGATACAGGTTGCGCAATCTTAGACGAAATTTTATCACAAGGTAAATCAACTCTTGTTGATACTTCTCTTGGCTTAGTATCAGAAAAGCTTAAAAAAGGTAACTGGGCAACAAATCAAATTATTCCAAGAATGGTAATCTCAACTGTATTTAGAAACTTAAACATTGATGATGATTCTGTAAAAACACTGCTTAATATTACAAAAGGCGGTATAAATCAAGCAATGAAGTATTCTACACGTGAATACAACGTTGTAAACACATTTATTGAAGGTACAAAACAAGCACTTAAAAATATAAAAACTGACGACAATAAATCTCTTGAAGAAATAAAAACTTTATCTGAAAATAATCCTCAAGAATACACTAAATTAATGCTTGAAGCTCTAAAAAAAGCTGTTGAAGAAAAAGCCAATAAAAAATAATTATCTTTTAGTAAACAAGCAAATAATAATGCAAGAAGTATGCAAACAAAGCGCCTAAAACAGCCCCGTTAAAGACTTCAAACGGAGTATGTCCAAGAAGTTCTTTTAGTTTTGTGCCGATAGCGCTTGCATCATGTTTATAAAAATCATCCATTATTTTATTAAGACAAACAGCCATTTTACCTGATGCACGTCTTATTCCTGCGGCATCATACATAACTACAAGAGCATTTCCTATTGCAACAGCAAAAAACAATGATGAAAATCCGCCAATTATACCAACAGAAGTTGCTAAACCAACCATACCCGCAGAATGAGAACTAGGCATTCCGCCTGTTGTTGTAAAAACTCTGAAATCAACTTTTTTGTGAACAATTAAATGTAAGAAAAATTTAATTATCTGCGCAATAATGGCTGATAATAGCCCTGCCAAAATTGCTTCATATCCTGTGTTATAAATAAGGGATGCTATATTATTCATTAAACTTTTGCCTTTCTCTTAACGGATGCAATTATATTTTCTATAACTTCTGATTTTATATTATGTTTGTTTAGTATATCATAACATTCATCAAGTAGGCAATTAACTTTACATTCCGCATTCTTTAATCCGTAAATTCTTGTATATGTTGATTTTTCCTCTGCTTCATCTTTACCTAAAGTTTTACCCATTTCTTCAAAAGTTGAAGTTTCATCTAAAATATCATCACAAATTTGAAAAGCAAAACCTAATTTTAATCCTAATTCATCCAATATATTTAAAATATCTTCTGAAACACCTGCAACAACACCACCGGCTTTAAAAGCAAATCTGAACATATCAGCTGTTTTGTGAGTGTGAATATATTCCAAAGCTTCACCATCTATTTTTTTACCTTCAGATTGAATATCCACAACTTGTCCACCAATAATACCTTCTACTCCGGCAGCTTTCGTATATAATTCAATTAATTTCAAAATTTTATCAGAGGATAAATTTTTTGATTTTTCTATTACGGTTTGGATTGCATAACTTATTAATGCATCCCCGGCAAGAACAGCCGTTGATTCACTAAAAGCTTTGTGGTTTGAAAGTTTACCGCGTCTGTAATCATCATTATCCATACAAGGCAAATCATCGTGAATTAAACTTTGAACATGAAGCATTTCTATCGCACAAGCAATAGGTAATGCATCTTCTATATTTCCGCCAAAAATTTTACAAGTTTCCAAACATATTGTCGGTCTTAATCTTTTTCCGCCTGCTAAAACACTATATCTCATTGATTCATATATTTCTTCCGGATATTTAACGGGAATATATTCATCAAGAGTTTTTTCTATTAAATCAATATATTGTTTCATCTTCGATATCCTCTTTTTCAAGTTTTTGTTTTGATAATTTTCGTGAATCCTGACGTTTTCTTGCACTAATTTTTGCCATGGATTTATTATTATGCTCTTTTGAGTAAGTTTCTTCTTTTTTACCCGAATATTTTATTCGTTCTTTATACTCTTTTGCTTCTTCAACAAAAGAAATATAACTTTCATATCTTGTATCGTCGATGCTGTCAATATTTTCTAAAACGGCACATCCGTCTTCGTGCATATGAAGACAGTCTGAATACTTGCATAGACCTTTATATTTTTCAAATTCAACAAATAAATTACTTATTTCCAAAGGCAGCATAAAATCAAATCTTAAATTTGAAAATCCAGGAGTATCAACTATTCTTATATCGTCCGAAGCTTTTACAATTTCACAATGGCGCGTAGTATGTGTTCCACGTTCCGTTTTATCACTCACTGTTTTTGTACGCAAATGTAAATCCGGATTTATTGCATTAATAAGAGAGGATTTACCAACTCCCGAATTACCGCATAATGCACTTGTTTTTCCTTTTAAAAGTTCTTCAAATTCATCTATATTGTCATTTTCAAGTGCTGATGTAAAAATTATATCGTAACCTAAAGGTTCATAAATAGAAAAAACCCTGTCAATAATTTCATCATCATAAGACAAATCACTTTTGTTAAAACATAATTTTACGGGAATTTTGTAATATTTAGCAAAACAAATATATCTGTTTAATTGAATAAAATCCAAAGCAGGTTCTTTTACTGCAGATACAACTACCATTTGGTCAATGTTACTAACGGCAGGACGGGGAATGTAATTTTTTCTTTCAAGAATTTTTTGAATTTTTTCATCTTCAAATTCTACAAAATCACCAACAACAACCCGCTTTTGCTGTTTTTTTAAAACTTCTCTTAATTTGCATTCAATTATATTATTTTCAAAATTTACATAATAAAAATCTGAATGAATTTTTAGAACTTGACCGCAATTAACCATAAATCAATATTATCATGAATGAAAGTTATGAACAAATCTTATTATATTGCTTTAATTTTAAAAATTAATAATAATTAAAAAAGAAACTAACTATTCAAGGATAAATACATATGACAAACATGGATAATAATGAATGTTTAATTTGCAAAAGTAAAAAAATAAAAAAGTATAATGCACGTTTTGCTCAATTTATCGCTGATAGAATTTCTGACGGAAAAATTCATGATTGCAAATTAATACACTGTAAAGACTGCGGATTTGCCTATTTTGATTACAGATTTTCAGATGATGAAATACTAAAATTGTATAAAAATTATAGAGACTCAACTTATCAGAAATTGAGACAAAAATCAGAAAGTTGGTATAGCGAAGATATTAATAAATTACTAGGAAATAATAAACTTATAATAGAAACAAGCAATAAATATCTTTCAAATCTTCTACAGAAATATAATTTTTTTAACTCTGAAATAAATATAAAAAAAGAAAAGGCTGTGCTGGATTTTGGAGGAGATGAAGGACAATTTATTCCAAAAATTTTGAATGACTTTGATAAATATGTATATGATGTCTCTGAAAAACCTGTTCAAAATGGAATTATTGCTCTTCGTACAATTGAAGAATGCAAAAAAAGAAAATATGATTTAATACTTTGCTCTTGTGTTCTTGAACACGTTATAAATCCTGATGAAATTATTAAAACAATAAAAACATTATTGGCAAAAAATGGCATATTACATATTGAATTACCATATGATTCACCTTTTTACAAGAATTTTTTTGATAATATTCAATATATTTTTAATCCTCACTATAAACTAAAAGATATTTTAAAACATTTTTTGTCAACATTTGGCAAAAACTATTACATTATGCATGAGCATATAAATTATTTTACGTTATTATCCATTCAAATCTTATTGACAAACAATAATTTTAAAATAATTTCCTCAGAAATTGTAAACATGAAATCAGAAACAGGCTCTAATAAAATTATTTCTATTTTGGCAAAATTAAACAATACAAAAATTTAAATATTTAAATCTTTAATCCATGTTTTTATTTCTTCAACACTCGGATTATAATTTAAAATTTTACCTTCAACTAATTCTGTTGTATCAGGAACACTAACTCGAAGATTTTCTATGGTTCTTCCAAATCCGCTGCCTCCTGATGTTGCAAATATTATTATTTTTTTATTCGAAAAATCATAAGATTCTAAAAAAGTATTTATAATTGTCGGTGCAACATACCACCAAATCGGAAAACCTAAAAATATTATGTCATAATTTTCAATGTTAACATCATCTTTAATTATTTCAGGACGAGAATTATGATCTTTCATTTCAACAGTACTTCTTGAATTTTTATCTCTCCAGTCCAAATCAGCACTTGTATACGGATTTACAGGTTTAATTTCATAGATATCAGAACTTGTTGCAGCTGCTAAATTTTTTGCAACTTCTCTTGTTACTCCGCTTGCTGAAAAATATGCTACTAATGTTTTTGTCATATATAAACTCCTTTTTCGTTTAGTGTAAATTTTACGAAATTTTTCTAAATAGGTATATAAATACCATATGTAGTATAATAATACTATGAAAAAATTTGATATTTTTAATAATTTTTATGAACCGATATTAGTCGTTGACGATGACAAAAATGTTGTATATAAGAACAAATCTTTTGAAACTCATTTTGACGATTTTAATACTTTACAAAAATTCTCTCACAAAATAAATTTTTTCGTAGATGTTTGCGCTGTAGATTCAGGAGATATGGCTGCATATTCGCCAATTTCTCAAGCAATTTTATCAAAAGAACCCTATACAGCAATCGTAAATTACAGAAGTATACAGCTGAAATACTATAATATTTCAGCATATAAACGTGCAAAATACACTATTTTAATGTTTAAGGACGTAACTTGCGACATTGCATTAGATAAATACAAAGATGAAAACACAAGATTATCTGCAAAACTAAAAGAAGTTTACAACGATTATCAAGATTTATTGAAAACAAATCAAGAAAATCAAAATCAAGCTCTAAAAATGATTTTGATTAATAAAATATCAAATATCATAAGAGAATCCATAGATATCTCAAAAATACTTACTTCCGCAATAGGAGAACTTTCATCAATGCTGAATGCTTTTAAAGCTTATTATGCTTCTTATGATGAAAATCTAAAGAATTTTAAAATAAGAGAAATTTATCCTAAAAGATATGATGATTTAACAAAACAAACTGTAACTTATGATGAAACCACATATTCAAAAATTCTGAATAAAGAAACAGTGTCTTCTCACTGCATTAAAGAATATAATGAAGCAAAACCTTTTGCCGCACCTGTTGTTAGAATTATTTTACCTATTTATCATTTGGATAATTTATTAGGAATAATAGTTCTTTTTAGCAGACAAAAAAGAGATTTATCCGCTGAGATAAATATTCTTGAAAGTATATCCGCACAACTCGGGAATGCAATAATTCAGGCGTCTTTGTTCCAACAAATTAATGAACAAAAAGATGAGTTACAAGATACACTTAAAGAACTTAAAGAAACTCAATTACAATTAATCCACTCTGAAAAAATGGCATCATTAGGGCAACTTATAGCCGGTGTCGCACATGAAATAAATACCCCTATCGGCTCAATAAAATCTAATAATGGAATAATGGCAAAACTTGTAAAACAAATACAAGATGAAGAACTTGCAGAAATGTTTAAAGAAACAACCAGAATAGATAAGATAGCAATCGACAGAATTAGTAATCTTGTCGTGTCTCTTAAAAAATTTGTAAGACTCGACGAAGAAGATTTGCAGGAAGCGGATATAAATAGTGAAATTGATTTGACGCTTGATTTAATATATCACGAAACAAAAAATAAAGCTGAAATAATAAAAGAATATTCTGAATTACCAAAAATTAAGTGTTACCCAAACATGCTTAACCAAGTTTTCATGAATTTACTTGTAAATGCATGCCAAGCTATTGAAAACAAAGGGGAAATTATTATTTCAACCAAAATTGAAGATGATAATCTTGTAGTAAAAATAAAAGATAACGGAAAAGGTATAAAAGCTGAAAATATAAATAAAATATTTGATGCAGGCTTTACAACAAAATCAGTTGGTGTTGGTACAGGTTTAGGACTTGCAATAAGTTCAAAAATAATTCAAAAGCATAACGGCAACATAACAGTAAATAGCGAAGAAAACATTGGAACAGAATTTATTATACATATACCTATAACAAATACTTAATATTTTGTTATAAATCATGTCTTTTTATAGTCTTAATATGCATATATATAAAAAAACAATCATGGTTTTTAATAAAATAATCTCTTTGGAGTAAAGACAAGGCTTGAAAAAAATGCTATTATAGTGTTATAAGTGTTAAACTTACCCTTAAAAAATATTTAATGTATCGTCGAACGTAGTAATAATCACATTTTTAAGTGTATATTTAACAAATGTTACGAAATTGTAACTAAAATTTTTAAAAAAAAGCAATTTTTTAAAAACGAAATACTTTATATAGGAGTAGGTAGTTAAAGATTTATTTGGTAGTATTCACGGAGTAAGGTTATGGCAATAAGCGTTAATAGTAAGAAAAAACAAGTTAAAAAAACATTTGAAGAATTAATAAACGATTTACAAACTAGCAATTCAGAAAAAGTTCGTTATAACGCAGCAAGAATTTTAGGCGAAATGGGCGATGCTAAAGCAGTTGAACCATTAATCGAAGTTTTAAAGAATGATAAAAACGGTTCTGTAAGATTATATGCTGCAAGAGCTTTAGGTGAACTAGGAAACGAAAAAGCAACAGTTCATTTAATTGAATCATTACGTGAAGATAGAAACGTTGACGTAAGAGTAAGAGCAGCAAGAGCTTTAGGTCGTTTAGGCGGTGAAATTGTTGTAGAACCTCTTGTTGAAGCATTAAACGATGAAAACCCTCAAGTTTGTATAACTGTTACAGATGCTTTAATCGAAATTGGTGATGTTGCAACTGATGCTTTAATGAAATCTTTAGACCACGAAAAAGTTAATGTACGTTGTGATGCTACAAGAGCTTTGGGTGAAATCGGAAACAAAAAAGCAGTAGATAAAATTATTAATATGTTACACGATGAATGGGTTAACGTAAGAATTTACGCAGTAACTTCATTAGGTAAATTAAATGATACAAAAGCAGTTCCTGCATTAATTGAAGTTATGAAAGATCGTAACGAAAATGAATTAGTAAGAGCTGGTGCAGCTGCAGCTTTAGGTGTTCTTCGTGATCAACGTTCATTATTACCTCTAAGAGAATTAATTATGGAAGCTGATGAACTTGGTGAATTAGAAGATACAGCTTTAAAATCATTCAAAAAAATTATGGCAGCTAACTGGCAACAAATCCCAGGTGCTACAGCTCAAAAGAAACCTGTTGTTGCAGCATTCTAATTAGAAAAATTTATAAAAGAAAAATAACAAAAAAGATTTAGTTAAAAACTAAATCTTTTTTGTTTGTAAACATTTGTAAAACTAACGGTACAAAAAATATTTTTTAGAGTTATCATAATTGTATCCACATTATATTTATTTGACACGAGTAAATAAAAAATAGAACACGAAAGTGTGTTATTTTGTGTTCGGAAATCCAAACAAAATAGAGAAGGTAGTTTATATGAGAGTAAATGCAATTTCAAGTGCAAACGTAGGGTTTGCGTCAGTATCAACAGTTAAAAATTCAACAGTTCCACAATCATTAAAACCTGTTCATAATAATGAAGAAATCTTGAACAGAACAAATGAAGGTTCTAAAGCAATAATGAATTATTTCTTTGGAGCTCAAAATGTTCCTTCATTCAAAGGTTATCCTTGTTCAACTTCTGCATTTGTTGTTAAACAAATAGATAACGTTCCTTGTGCATGCTGCGGTAAAGAAATGATGAATGCAAAAGAACAAAATGAATTCGTTGCAAAAGCTGCTAAAGCAAAAGGTCAAGATCTTGCAGATGTATTTGCTTCAAACTTCCATAAATTCAGACGTAATGAAAAGGCTATTGCAAGAGAAATAATGAATGTTGCACCTACAAAACCTAATTCATCATTAAGTGATATTTTAACAAATACTAAAAAAACAGGTGCAGATTTATACAAACAAGAATGCTCAATAGTTTTAGATGAAGTTGATACAATAGCAAAAGGCATTTACGGTGAAAAAAATAAAGTTTCTACATACATTGCAGCTCAAAAAGAAACTTTAAATCAACATTTTGGTTTTAAAAGAAATGCTTTCTTAAAAGGTGTTCAAAATATAACAAAAGAAGATTCAAGAGAAAACCAAACAAAATTATTAGATAAAGCTATTGAACTTCCTTTAAACGAAGATGGCGTAACAAAAATTTTAAACAAATACAAACATTCTGACTCAACATCTGTTGCAAGAAGATTAATTTCAACAGCAGTTATGACAACAGAACATATTCATCCAAAATCAAATAAAGGTGCAAACAACACTGAAAACTATATGGGTGAATGTGCAGAATGCAACAATAACAGAGGTAGTGCAGATTTAAATACTTACTGGCAAAATGTATATCCTAACATGCCTGAAAATGTTCAAAGATATAATGATTACATAACAGACAAAATCATTAAAGGCGAAATGGGTACAAGATATGAAGATTATCCTGTTGACTTAGAAAAAGCAGTTTCATCAGAATCAAGAAACGCTATCAAATTAACTATTTTAACTCCTGAAGAAATCGATAAAGCAAGAAAAGAAAAAGGCATTTCTGATCCAAAACCTTTACCTGAACCTGCTGAAGGCGATATGATAATTGTTAAAAAACCTTCTGGTTCTAAAAAACCAGGAAAACCTTCAAGAAAATAAGAAAAGATTTAGTGTTTATTATATCAATGTGTGAATAAGTGGATAAAACATTGATTTTTATCACCATGCTATACTCGTGGCATGGTTTTTCTTTGTAACTACGAAATATCAAAATCTTATAATAAATTTTCCACATTTCTTTGTCCGCAAAGAAACGTGGAACAAAGAAACTCCTGCCCTGAGCTTCATTCACTCGTAATTCGTAAATATTTTGCATTGAGTCCGCAAACTCACTATCGTTCAAACATTGCGGACTAATTACTGCAAAATATAACAATTACGGTTCATTGCGCAAAGGGCGACTTTTATTAGTATTGAATTAGATAACACTCAAAATAGTAAAAAATTCTTTTTATTTATTCTCATTTACTCCGTAGCCAAAGAGTGCAAAATCATATTTTATAGGATCATTTTTATCAAATTGTTTTAAATTATCAGTTAGTTCAATAACAGCTTTAAAATCATTTGAATTGCGTTTTAAAAGTCCTAACTCTCTTGAAATTCTTGCAACATGCGTATCTAAAGGAATAAGAAGTTGTGATGTCGGAATAAAGTTCCAAATACCCAAATCAACATCACTTTTTCTTACCATCCAACGCAAAAACATATTCATACGCTTCATTGCTCCATTTTTTCTGGCATCAGGAATTAAATATTTTGCTCCGCAAGAATTTTCTATTGTTTCATAAAAGTATTCGGAAATTTTGCACATCATATCAAACAAATCTTTTTTATCTTCATAACAATCTTGAAAAAGTGTCATAAGAGTATCTTTGTGTCGATATAAAGAATTCAATGCCGATAAAACAACTACTACATCATTTTCTTTTGCAAATCTATAATTAAAGCCACACAAAGTTTTTCCATCATAGTTTTCAATAAAATTACATGGTTCATTCTGAAAAATATCAAAAAGTTCGTTTAATTTATTAATAAAAACTTTTCTGTTCCCAAAGGCAAAAATAGATGCAATAAATCCCGCAAGTTCAATATCTTTCGGATTTTTAAATCTATGACAAAATTGTATAGGGTCATCTTTTATAAAATCTTTTGTTTCATATTTCTCTACATAATTATCAAGTTGTTTTTTCAAATTTTTCATCTTATTTTTTCAAAAAACTCCTCTAAAATTTTATCACATTCATCTTCCATTATTCCGCCATAAACTTTAATTTTATTATTTGAAATGTCTCTTAAATTAATTTTAGAACCAAATGCCCCATAATTTTTATCAAAAGAACCAAAGTAAAGAGATTTCATTCTGGATTGCAAAATCGCCCATGCGCACATTGGACATGGTTCAAGAGTTACATACATTTCGCAATCTTCTAATCTCCAATTATTTAAAAATTTTTCAGCTTTTCTTATTGCAACAATTTCGGCATGAGAAGTTATATCATTATCAACCTCTTTTTCATTGTGAGCAAAAGCTATTATTTCATTATTTTTCACAATGACTGCACCAACAGGAACATCTGCTTCTGTTTGTTTTGCCTGTTCTATTGCTTTTTGCATAAACAACATACAATCACCTACATTGAAACTTCTTTAAACAAAGGTAATTTAAGTTCAACAGTAAAGATATTATCTTCTGTGCTAAATAGAGAAATTTCACCATTCATAGCTTCAACAAGACCTTTTACAATAAACAAACCCAAACCTGTTCCGCGAGATGTTCTTGTTGTTGAATTATCCATTCTGATAAATTTTTCAAATAGTTTATTTAATTTTTCAGGCGGAATGTAATCTGCATCATTTGAAATTTTTATTGTTGCAAAATTTTCATCAAATGCACCATCTATTTTTATCGCTGTATCGTCGTAAGCATATTTTGCAGCATTATCGAGAAGATTTAATAAAACTTGTTCAAGTCTGTCTTTATCTGCCAAAACAAGTGGGAAATCTTCATTTACTGTGCTTATAACCTCTTTTTGATTTTTATCTTTTATTAAAACCTTTGAATTTTCTATTGTTTCAACAATCCATACAGGTTCAATATTCATTTTAATACGTTCACGTTCAATATCAGGAATAACAAGCAAATCTTCAATCATACGTTTCAATCTTTCCGATTGTCTTTTTATGATTTTCAAAGATTTTTGCTTCATCTCCTCATCAATTTGAATATCTTGTCTCAAAAGCCTTGAAGTATAACCCTGAATACTTGTCAAAGGAGTACGTAATTCATGGCTCACTGTATCAATTAAGTTTGAGCGAAATTCATTTAATTGTGCAAGCTCAATATTTTTTTCTTCCAGTTCTTTGTATGATTTATGGATTTGACTTACCATTTTGTTAAATTCAAATGCCAAAAATACAATTTCATAAGGCGTAAAAACATTGGTTAAAAGTCTTATTTGTCTTTGATAATTACCTTGTGAAATTGCAATGATACCTTTAAATAACTGTCTTATATTGATATAAAGATAATAAATATAAAGAGCAACAAGAATAAATACAGATAATGACGCAGCAAATACCGCAAGTAATAATTGGGTACGATTTGAATTAATTGTATCATTAGTTACTTTTTGAGTTGTATTTACTATTATCATCAAATTAGGATTTGTTTTTTTGTAATAACAAATCGGTTGGTTTTTGTCTTTTCCAAATATAACGGCTTTGTCAGCAGTCAATTTTTTAGGTAAAAGGTTTTTTGATTCTACAAATAATTCTGATGTAAAATTATGAGCTGCAACTACCTCATTTTCAGGAGAAATTATATAAATTTGTCTTACATCATCTTTTAAAGAACGGAACAAGAATTTTTTAAATTCATCTAATTTATATACTGCAATTAAGTATTTATCGTCAAAAGTTTTGATACTCAAGGTAATCATATCTTTTTTAAGATTTTCTCTGTACAGTGTATCAAAATTGTTTAAGTTATTTTCAAGTTTTAAATCTTCATATTGAGCAAACTTGCCTCTTAAATCAGAAAGGTAAGAATTGCGGGTTTCAGGTGGAATAGTTTTTAAAATTGCATCAACCTGTTGAAGTTCGTTATAAGCCGTTGATATAAAAACATCAATTTCTTCGCTTACCATATTAGCCACAAGCATTGCAGAGTTTCTCAACTGCGCTCTTATAGCATGTTGGTTAATATTATTAATAATTATACCACTTGTAATCATCGGAATAACAACAGCACAAAAAAGAACAATTAAAATTTGTTCCGCTATTTTTAATCTTTTAAATTTAAAAATTTTTTTCATAGATTAAGCTTCTTTAAAAGGTGTTAATTTGTACCCTACATTTGTAACAGTATGAAGATATTGAGGAGATTTTACATTAGGTTCAATCTTATTTCTTAAGCCACCAACATGTACTCTCACCATTCTTACGTCTTCATCAGAATCATAACCCCAAACTTCATCCAATAACACGGCTAAAGTTACAGGATTATTAAAATGCTGCATTAAACAATACAATATTTCAAATTCTGTAGGCGTAAGCTTAACTCTTTTATTTACTATAATAACTTCTAAACTTTCAGGAATTATAGTTATATCACCAGCCTGTAAAATTTCATTTGAAAGAGATTGATTATCTTCAATTTGATTTCTTCTTAAAAGAACCCTTATTCTCAAAAGAACTTCCTGAACATCAAAAGGTTTTACCAAATAATCATCTGCTCCACAGTCAAAGCCTTCTGTTTTATCTTCAATAGTACCTTTTGCCGTTAATAAAAGAATTGGGATAGAGAGTTTTGCATTTCTTATATTTTTACAAACATCAAAACCATTCATTTTAGGCATCATAACATCAAGCAAAATCAAATCATAAGAATTATTTAATGCTTTATTTAAGCCTTCCAAACCGTCTTTTGCAGTATCAACATAATAACCGCTTTGAGCAACATCAAATTCTAATAATTCTCTTATTTCATCGTCATCATCGACAATTAATATTTTCTTTTTAGTTAGATTCATTATAATTTTACCCTTACAAGTATTTCTTCCTAATTTTAAAAGAGTTTATAGGAGTTTTCAAGGTTTTATAAATAATTATAAATAAAAGGTAATAATAAATATGTGTAAACCCTCACCCTGACCCTCTCCCGACGGGAGAGGGGATTTTTGAATATCCTCGCCCTATGGGAGAGGATGAAAATTGACTTGAGCTACTGCGAAAGTTTCAATTTTCTGGTGAGGGAACAACTTTGAGAGTTAACTTCGTTGACACCTCACCCTGACCCTCACCTATAAGGAGAGAGAATTTCAATATTTCCTCTCCCGTTGGGATGGGGCACAAAACGCATTCCCACAAAACAAAGCAATAAAAAAACTCTTTAACGAATTAAAGAGATTTTTTATTTGGTAGTAACCGCCATGCCGACTGCCAATCCAGCAATCGACACAGCAATTACTATGGCTATATAAAAATGTAATAAATTGAAGAGAATAAATAATAAAACTTGTTTCCTTCATCTCCCCCCGTTATGAGGAATTTCTTTGTCCTCATAACGGTATAGAGAATGAATTTTTATAATCCCTTGCAGAAAGTCAATTCATTTGCCTTGCTGCTTAAGATTTACTTACCTAGATTAAGCTTAATGCGATACTAGGGTTTTGGTTAGCTGTTGCTAACAAGCTTGATGCTGTTTGTTGAAGAATTTGGTTCTTAAT
>CADCPD010000136.1 GCA_902803265.1 uncultured bacterium
AACAAACAAAAAAGCGACTCGAATGAATCGCTTTTAAAATCTAAATATTTTTAATGATGACCATCTTTTGTTTTAAAAGAACTTTCAAAGATTATTCTTATAAAAGGAATGACGTTTTTAAATAGTCTTGTAATTTATTTTTTATCATCAGAAATTGCAGAATGTGCATTAAGATCATTTACAATTATTGCTGTACGCTTTTTTATTACCCCTTTTTCAAATAATTCTTGAGCAGCATATGCAAGCTTTTCCATGCCATCAGATTTATAAATTTCCAAAGGTTCTTTATATACAGGATCTAACAACATCTTTTTGACTTCGGGTTTTTTAAAAAGTGCTTGTATTTCTTTAAGATCTTTACATTTTGAAAGTTCAGGCGCCAATTTTGTTCTTCCTTCTTCAGTATTTTGTAAAAAATCTTGCAGAAGTTCCTGTTGTCTTGTAATTTGTTTTCTCACGATTCCTTTACGATTTAACATAGCTGCTGCATACTTTTGTGCATTTTGTGATTGTATAGGAGTACTTTCACCAGAACAATACGTTTCTTTTACTTTGGTCCAAAAATCAGTATTAAAATTAACTGATTCGCGACCTGTCATATTTTTCTCAAAAGTATTACAAATGTCACGATAACCTTCAACACCATATTCTCTTACCATATCAATACATTGTTGATAATGCTCTAATTCATGTCTTAAAAATGATTCATTAGATGAATTTACCCATTTTCCTTGTGAATTTGTAACAGGGTTAGATTCTACTAACAAATTTTCATTCATGTTCAATTTTCCTGAAGACGGTTCAAATGAACCAACAATTCCATCAGGTAACTCTTTTGTAAAAGAGAGTTCCGGTTTTAGTTTCAAGCCCATTTCATTTGTTATCATATTATAATCAATTTTAGTACTTGCTTTTGCAAATGCAATGGATACATCTTTAACATTATGACAAGTTTTTAAATCTGCTATTAATTCTGTATTAAATCCGATAGTTGATGTTCCGTGTTTTACAAAGCGAGTCATTTGACCAATTGCTTTTGGTAAGAATGGTAATGACAATGCTAAGTCAACTCCGTCTCCACCGAGTTCTTGTAAATCTTCTCTTACTTCATTATGTCGTCCTTCTTTATAATCTTTATATGTTTCAACACCATGAGCAACAGTTTTTCCGACAGCATATGCTGCATAACCTATTGCAACGGCAGCACCAGCGGTTGCAGATGTTACACCTATTAATGGTGCGGCTGCTATTGCTGCTGTCGTAACTGCAGCTGTCGCAAGAGTTTTAATCGGATGTTTTATAATGGCTTTTCCCATATTTTTTACTTTATTAAAAAAGCCTTTACCAAGCAAAGATAAACCTTCTTTCCATCCAACTTCTTTTTCAGCTGTTTTTGGTTTATCTGTTTTTACTGATTTGTTAGTTTTTTCAGATTTATCTGTTTTTACTGGTTTATTAGTTTGTTCTGGTTTGTCTGTTTTTACTGATTTATCTGTTTTTACTGGTTTGTTGGTTTTTTCTGTTTTAACAGTAGTTTCCGATTTTACAGCTTTATCAGATTTAATTTTTTCTTCAGGAGCATTTGCATTTAAAAAAATGCTTTCATTTCCTTTATTATTGTTATTATTAACTTTTACATCTTGATTTAAAGTTTGTTTTCCATCCGTTTTTTTAATTTTGGGTGTATTAATTTCCATGTACAATCCTTTTTACTTACTCACATATAAATTTAAATTGCTTAAAACTATGATTATAAAATAATCTTATAATTAAAAAAAAATATTTTTTGATTAATATTGCATGGATACTTACCTTTCATATTACATTATCTCGTATATTATAATTGAGTTTCAGCCATTTTAAAACAGCATTTACAATTCTTAATAAATATATTTAAAAATTTAAAATTATTAATTAAAAATAAATTTTTATAGTTTTTCCAAAAAATCATTTATATTATAAATAGGAGATAAAAACTTTATGATAAATTTTGATAAACTTACGAATTATTCACAAGAAATAATTTCATCTGCAAGCGCAGAAATGAATTCTCACAAAAATACTCAGATTGAACCTGAACATATTTTACTTGCAATGGTAAAAGATAAAGGAATTGCCAGAGATTATTTAACTGAATTAAAACTGATAAACGAAAACTTTTTAGGTGCATTATCTACAATGATTTCAAATTTTCCGACAATTGCAACGGTAAATAATACTCAAAAACTTTTTTTATCGGATGATACGGCAAAGTTACTTGATATTGCAGATTCAACATGTACTGAATTAAAAGATGAATTTATTTCAATCGAACATATTTTACTTGCGATGACAAAGCTGGATAATTCAAATATTCAAAGACTTTTAAGCAATCATAAAGTAAACACATCAACCGTTTTAAACGTAATGAAAAAAATAAGAGGTAATAAAAAAGTGGATAACAAAAATGCAGAAGAAAATATGAAAGCATTAGAAAAATTTTCAACAGACTTAACAGAGCTTGCTCGTAAAGGTAAATTAGATCCTGTAATCGGCAGAGATGAAGAAGTAAGAAGAATTATTCAGGTATTAAACAGAAGAACAAAAAACAACCCTGTATTAATCGGCGAACCCGGTGTTGGTAAAACCGCTATTATTGAAGGTTTAGCTCAGCGTATTGTACGCGGTGATGTTCCTGAAAGTTTGAAAGATGTAAAATTAATATCTCTTGATTTAGGTGCATTGGTTGCAGGTGCAAAATTCAGAGGTGAATTTGAAGAACGTTTAAAAGCCGTATTAAAAGAAGTAGAATCTTCAAACGGCGAAATAGTAATGTTTATTGATGAATTACATACAGTTGTAGGTGCAGGTGCAACAGAAGGTTCTATGGATGCAGGAAACCTTTTAAAACCAATGCTTGCAAGAGGTGTTTTAAGAACCATTGGTGCAACCACAATAAACGAATATAGAAAATATATTGAAAAAGATCCGGCATTGGAAAGAAGATTTCAACCCGTAATGGTTGATGAACCATCTGTTGAAGATACAATAAGTATTTTAAGAGGTTTGAAAGAAAAATATGAAGTTCACCATGGGGTTAGAATTCTTGACAGTGCTTTAATTCAGGCTGCAAAACTTTCAGACAGATATATTACAGACAGATTTCTTCCTGATAAAGCTATTGATTTGATTGATGAAGCGGCATCATCTTTACGTATTGAAATAGATTCAATGCCTGAAGAAATAGATACAATGGCAAGACAAAAAATTCAGCTTGAGATTGAAAGAGAAGCTCTTAAAAAAGAAGAATCAAATCCGGACTGTGAACAAAAAATTGAAGAAATTTCAAAAGAAATTTCAGCACTCGAATCAAAAATCACTGTTTTAAAAGAACAATGGAACAAAGAAAAAACACTGATTACAGGAGAAGCTTCAATTAAAGAAGAAATTGAAAAAGTTAAAATTGAAATTGAAAAAGCAGAAAGAAATACCGATTTACAAAGAGCAGCAGAGCTTAAATACGGCAAATTGATGCAGTTGCAAAAACAATTAAATGAAATTCAAGGCGCCGATAAAAAAGAAAATCAACTTTTGAAAGAACAAATTGACGGAGATGATATTGCAGAAGTTGTAAGTAAATGGACAGGTATTCCAATAAATAAACTTGTTGAAAGTGAAATGCAAAAACTTCTCTCAATGGAAGATGTATTACACAAACGTTTAATCGGACAAGATGAAGCTGTTGTATCAGTTTCTGATGCAATAAGACGTGCTCGTTCAGGATTAAAAGATCCTAAACGCCCTATTGGAACATTTATTTTCTTGGGTCCTACAGGTGTTGGTAAAACTGAACTTGCAAAAGCTTTGGCGGAATTTATGTTTAACGATGAAGACGCATTAATCAGAATTGATATGTCTGAATATATGGAAAAACATAATGTTGCAAGACTTGTCGGAGCGCCTCCGGGATATGTTGGCTACGAAGAAGGCGGTCAATTAACCGAAGCTGTAAGAAGAAAACCTTATTCAGTTGTTCTTTTTGATGAAATTGAAAAAGCACATCCTGATGTATTTAATTTAATGCTTCAAATATTTGATGACGGAAGATTAACGGATTCTAAAGGTAGAACGGTTGATTTCAAAAATACCGTTATAATTATGACAAGTAATATCGGTAGTGAAATTATCTTAGAAGACTCTATTGAAATGAGCAATTTTGAAGATACAAAAGAAAAAGTTTTGAATATTCTTAAAGACAGATTTAAACCGGAATTTTTGAATCGTGTTGATGAAACTATATTCTTTAAAGCTTTAACATTACCTGATTTGGCTAAAATTGTCGATATTCAAACTGAATACTTGAGAAAGTTATTGAAAGAACAAGAAATTACAATAGAAATGACGGATGATGCTAAAGAATTATTGGCAACACAAGGATTTAATCCTATTTATGGTGCAAGACCATTAAAAAGAGTTATTCGTCAACTCGTTGAAAATCCTTTGTCAAAAATGATTTTGGCACAAAAATTTCATAAAGGCGATAATCTAAAAATCGATGTCGTTAATGATGAAATAACATTTAGTAAGAATTAATTTATTATTTAATAATTTTCAAGCATAAATCCTCAAATACATTTTGAGGGTTTATGTTTAATTGGACTTGTTTTTTTGCTGTTTCAATCACTTTTAAATCTTCTATAAGTTTAAAAATAAATTGCTTATTGTCACCATTATTTTTAATTAAAGAAAGAATATAATTTTGAATATTTTCTAAAATTTTTAACGGAGAATTATTATTAGAAAGTTCAAATAACTCTCCTGCAACATCAAAAACATTTTTTCTTTCAAAAGTAAAATAATTTTCAAAAACTCCTGAAATTAAAGAATAATCATAGCTTTCAAATTCAAAAGACGGAACAAAAAATGCCATACATCTTGACTGTATAGTTTGAAGTAAATCATTTTTATCTCTGGTAAGAAAAATAAAAGTTGTATTTTTTGGAGGTTCTTCTATTATTTTTAAAAGAGCATTTGCCGTTTCTTCCTGAAAATTAAGTTTATTTAATCCTAAAATTTCTCCATCATTTCCTTTGTCGCAAAAAATAAAAACACGATGATAATCACTTGTTGTTGTAAGTGAATTTTTTATCATTTTTGCCTGATTTATAGAAATAACTGTTTTTGTTTTATCATCTGCCGGTTTATAATCAACTTTTGAAACAGTAATAACGGCAGGATGTTCGTGAGAATCTATCCAACGACAATTTTGACAATTACAATATTCATTAAAATTATTTTCGCAGTTTAATAATTTTGATATATATAATGCTAAATCATATTGAGATTGCAAATCACTTCCGTAAAATAGAAGACTTTGAAAAACAGAATAATTTTCGCTATTCTTTGCTTGAATAAAATAATTTGTTAAAAACGGGTATTTATCTGATAATTGCATTTTCAATAGCTCCTTTTGTATCAAGAATTTGACCCGATTTTATTTTGTATTCTATATCAAGTAAATTTTGTTTTAGTTTTATCATATCTTTTAAAGAATGTTTTTTCATTTTTTCAATATTTTTTTGAACAACAAACTCATGCATACCTGTAAGTTTTGATATTTCAAATGTTGACATCTTTTTTTCGTTTAATTTAATTACAACCCATTTTTTCAACATTGTTTGTAATGCACTTAAAATTTCCATTTCGTGTTTTTTTGAAAGTAATTTTCTGTATTCTAAAATAGCGGAATCTAATTTACCAGTCATAATAAAATCAGTAAATGTAAATAAATCTTCATTTGTAATACAATTTGTTTTTACATCTTCTTTTGTAACTGTTTTTTTAGGATGAACTGCTATTCTTAATTTATCAAGTTCGTTTGCTAATTCTCTTAAATTATTTCCAATTTGTTCCACTAACGTAGTACTGGCATCTGTTTCAACTTTTAAACCAAGTTTTTTTGAATATTTATTTATCCAACTAATTATTTCATCTGTTTTATATGATTTAATTGTTGGAAATTCTTTAAAATTATATTTTGACAGAATTTTAAATATTTTTCTTCTTGTATCTAATTTTTTATTTTCATTTCTTGGCAAAACTGCTGAAAAAATAATATCAACTTCATCAGAAACAAGAGCTAAAGCTTCTTCTATTTGTTTATTTTGACTTTCTTCAAAAGATTTTGAAAAATAATCAATACAATTAATAACAATAAGCATTTTTCCGAACATCATCGGAGTAGTACGAAGAATTGAAATTAAATCAACAAATGATGGATTATTATAAGATTTAAAATTCATCGCACTAAAATTTTTATCAAGAAGTTCTCTTTTTTCATTTATGGCTTGTTCAATATTATAATCTTCATCGCCATAATAAAAATAAATACTCATAGATAATTATGAATCCATTAATAAAGAAGCTCCGATAACACCGGCTGTATTACCAAGTTCTGCAGGAACAATTTCTACAGCTTCTCTTGCAATTTTCATTGCTCTTTCGTTAATTGTTTCTCTTATAGGATCAAATAATAAAGCACCTGCAGCAGAAACACCTCCACCGATTATAACTTTTTCAGGATTTAAAAGATTTATAACACTTGATAAACCTATACCAATATAATGACCTATTTGTTTAAAGATTTGTCTTGCAACAGCATCTCCTTCTTCAGCAGCTTTTGAAACTATATAAGGAGTAATATCCGAACCGTTTGCCATTTCTCTGTACATTGTAGATTTACCACCTTTAATGTATTCTTCCGCCATAGCAACAATACTAGGACCTGAAGCATAAGCTTCAAAACATCCAAAATCACCGCAACCACAAAGAGGACCGTCATTCATAGAAAGTTTTATATGACCAATTTCTCCTGCTGCATTACTTGCACCGCGAACTAATTTTCCGTTAATAACAAGACCTGAACCAATACCTGTTCCTACTGTAATACATACAAGGTTTTCAGCACCTTTTCCTGCTCCATATTTTAATTCACCTAAAGTTGCACATCTAACATCATTATCAATAAATGCAGGAATACCAAATTCTGTTTTAATAATGTCAGCTATTTCAACATTATTCCAACCTGGAACATTTGTTGAATTTCTAACTATACCGTTTTTGTAATCAATTTGTCCAGGAAAACCAAAACCTATTGATTCTATATTACTTTTACTTGATTTTGTTTCATTCATTAAATCATTAATGGCTTGTTTAATATTTGAAACTGTATAAACATAACCCATTTCTGCACGAGTAGGAAAAGTATTTGAATATAAAATTTCTCCTTTATTTGAAATTAAAGCTATTTTAATATTTGTACCGCCAACATCTATTCCAATTCTGTTATTTTTCATGCTAAAACCTCTTTCTTTAATACAATGATAAAATAAAGTCAGAAAATATTAAACTAAATTTAAGTATTTTTACAAGAAAAATTTTGAAAAAGATAATGAGTTAGATTTGGCGAAGTGTCGCTTGTTATTTTATTATATATATTTTCAAATTTAAATTTGTCGTTTATTTAATTGACTTTGAATTTATTGAATTCCACTTTCTGTAAAAAGATGCCAATATTGCACCTGAAATATTATGCCAAACAGAAAAAATAGCCCCCGGAACTGTTGCCATAGGTAATGCAGAAAATGCTGTATTTGCAATACTTGTTGCCAAGCCTGAATTTTGCATACCTATTTCTATTGAAAAAGCTTTTGTTTTTTCAGGTGACATTTTTAATATTTTTCCAAGTATAAAACCGCTTAAATATCCTAAGAAATTATGTAAAATAACAACACAAAGTATTAATAATCCGCTTATATATATTTTTTGTGAATTATGTGATACAACAGCTGCAACTATCATACATATAGCAAATACAGATATGACAGGTAATATGTCACTTGCTTTTTTCGTAAAATTACTAAAAAATTTATTAATAATAAAACCAAGTATTATTGGTATTAAAATTACATTAACAATTCCTAAAAACATACTTAACACATCAACTTTAACAGTAGTATTTAGTAATACAAAAGTAATAAGTGGTGTTAAAATAGGAGCAAGTAAAGTATTTACGCTTGTCATGCAAACAGATAAAGCAATATCTCCTTTTGAAAAATATGTTATGACATTACTTGAAGTTCCACCGGGACAAGTTCCGACAAGAATTACGCCTGCAGTAAGCGCAGCATCCAAATTAAAAGTATAACTTAATCCAAAAGCTATCAAAGGCATAATTAAATATTGTCCTATAATACCAAATAGAATTTCTTTAGGTTTTGTAAAAACTAAAACAAAATCTTTTGGATTTAAAGTTAATCCCATTCCAAACATAACTATCATTAATAAGTAATTTATCCAAGATGTTTCAATCCAAAGAGAGGTTTTTGGAAAAAATAAAGAAATTATAGCTACCAATAAAACAATTATAGCCATATATTTTACAATTATGTTTTTTAAAATTATCATCGTTATTTATAATACATTAAAAATATAAAAAAAAGGGCTTTGATAAAATCAAAGCCCATATTAAAGATTTTACTTTTACATTTTTATTTTGTTAATTCATCTGCCAATGGTGATTCTACTACACCATTTAGAGTTTTGTTTACTTCTCTTAATTTAGAAGCGATAGTTTCGTTCTTTTCACCCCATTCAAAGTTTTTGTTAACAAAAGCTTCTGCTTTTTTCATATCACCAGATAATTGAACTTCGATGATTTCTGTTAACATTTTCTTTGCAGTAGGAACCATTTTTTCTAAGTTAACTTCAATTTTACCGTCTTTGTTAACATCAATAGCTCCTTCTTTCATGAAGTAATTAGCTTGCATTACTGAACGAACTCTGTGAGCTTGATCCATTGTTGGTTTAGATTTTAAGAAAGTATTTGTTGCAAAATTAACTAAAATTTGATCTTTTTGTTCTTTTGTATACATTCCTTCTTTTACTAAATCATCTAAGAATGAAATTGAGCCCATATCTGCTTTATTTTCTTCAATGATATTTCTGTATTTACCTAAACCTGCATCACAATTATCTTTTGGTCCAAGAGAGTGAGCATTTTCATGTCCTATTGTGAACCAGTGATCAGCTTCTTCGTTATATAACTTGTGGAATTTAGGATCTAATACAGCATCCAATTTCTTTTGAATTTTTTCCGGTTGAGAAGTACTTCTGATTTGTCTGTGGTAAACATTTCTTCTTCCGCCGCCAATTTGTAAAGACATTTTGTCACCATTTGGAAGGTTTTCTGCTAATGTTACACCTCCTCTGTAAGCACCGCCGTCACCTGTTAGTGCTACAAGGTCAACGTCTACCATTGTTTGTTTAGCATCGCCGTCACCTGTAATTGTTTGAGTATATTTATCTGCAAGAGGCATTTTTTCTGCTAACATTGGTAAATATTTTTTAATAGCTAATAAATCATCTGTACCTTTTTTATTAACGATACCTACACGGCAACCTAATGAATCTTTTGATTGAGGAACTATACCTGCTTCATCCAACATTTTTGATAATTTTGGATTTTCCATTACAGATCCGGTCATTCTGTCTGCGTATTGTTCACGTGTTATTGTGTATTCTAAAGGTGTATCTTGAAGTTCTGCCCATTTTTTATCTGCTACTGCATCTAACATTGGATCAGCAGATCTTAAAGCTTTTGATTGAAGTTTTAAATATTCATTAAAATCTTTGTTAGTTGATGTTTCTGCGGCTTTATCCAATTCATCTGCGATTTGTGTAAATTCTTCTTTAAATTTGTCGCAATAGTCAATAGCTTTTAATTTGTCGCCGTCTCTTTCAACTATTGAACGTTGATTTAAGATTTTGCCAACTTCTTCTTTTTCTCCGTTTTCTAACATGTTGATTAAAATGTTATGGAATTCTTCTTTTTCTAAGTCTGCAGGATAGAAAGCTTTACCAGGTAAGTCTTTTTGACCTTTAGCAAGAGTTACCATATTTGATTCCATATCTATTCCTGAAATACCTTTTTGTGCATTAAAGATTTTTAATGACATTTCAGCATTTTTATTTCCTTTAGCTGTTTCTTTTTCAAGATAGTCTTTGAATGCCAAGTTGTTTTCATTATCCATCTTCATGTAGATTGTATCCATTATTTTTGCAGTTTTTGCAAGATGTTTTAATGCTTGTTTATCACCTTCTGCTAATCCTGCATATTCTTTTGAATCAGGTTTTAATAAAACTTTTGGTGCTAAAAAGTCTTTATTTGTTCTTTTTTCTAATTCTTCAGTTGATAAATTTAATTCAAACTTAGGAGTTGATTTTACAATACCTGCTTTATTTATAGCAGCAGATGCTTCTAATTTATCCATCATTGCTGTCGAATTATCTTTAAATTCTGCTTTTGATTCTGTTTTTTCTTCAGCTTTTGCTTGTACCTTAGGTGCAGTTACTTTGTTTACATTAACGTTGTTGTTTACGTTTGGCATTCTCTATATTCCTTTCCTTTTATATTTTTCGTGGTTTTATTATACAACATTTAACATTATATTGTCTTTAATTTTAAATTTTTATTAATAATTTTTCCTCTTTTATAAATTTCCTCATAAAAATTTTTGCTATTTTTTAATACTTATTTTTACATGTTTTTACAATATTTTATCCTACCTACTAATTCCAAAATTTTTTGAAATTTATAAAATTATATAAAAAAGAGGTAAAAAAAATGATTAATGTATATTATTTAACAACATGTCCATATTGTAAAAAAGTTATAGATTTTTTAGAAGAAAAAAATATTGAACATAAACTTTTAGATATTAATGAAGAAGAAAATTTTAATAAACTTTTAAAAATAGGTAAAAAAAGACAAGTTCCTTTTATTGTTGATACAAACACAGGAATTGTTATGTATGAAAGTAACGATATTATAAAATATTTAACTAAGGAATATTTATAATTTTTCCATTATCTACGTTAAATATTTTTACATCTTTCAAAAATTTTTCATCAAATAATAATGTATCAACAGATGTTATAATTGTTTGAGTATTTTTTTCAATAGAATTTAGTAAAAAATTCTGTCTTAAATCATCAAGTTCTGCTAAAACATCATCAAGTAAAAGAATAGGTGTTTCTCCTGTTTTTTCTTTTAACATTTCTAATTCTGAAATTTTTAAAGACAAAACAACTGTTCTTTGTTGTCCTTGAGATGCAAATTTTACAGCATCATTTTCATTTATATAAAAATTTATATCATCTCTGTGAGGACCTATTATTGATTGTTTTTTTATAATTTCTAACTTTTTATTTTCTTCAAGAGCTTTTTTAAAATTTTCAGCAGTTTCTTCTATAGATTTAGCAGTTTCAAAAGTAGAAATATATTTTATTTCAAGTTTTTCACCCTCTGAAATTTTATAATGTTTGTCCTTTGATATTTTTTCTATTTCACCTAAAAATTTTTTTCTCAAAAATACTATGTTACTTCCTGTTATAGATAATTGTTCATTATAAACATCCAATAAATCTTTGTTTAAAATATCTTGTTTTAGCAAATTATTTTTTTGAATTCTTATTTTTTCGTATTTTGATAATTTTTCATCATATAGTGGATAAATTTGTGAAATTGCTATATCCAGCCAATTTCTTCTATCTTGAGGAACACCTCTTAAAAGAAGTAAATCACTTGTAGAAAATAATACAGTTTTTACAATATTTTTAAAATTTGCAGAATTTGTTTTTAAATTATTAACTTTTAATTCTCTTTTCTTCTCAAATCCATATATATAATCTAAATCAATATCAGTATTATTTTTTTCTAAAATTGCAGATATTTCAGTTTCTTCTTTTCCAAATTTTATAAGTTCAGTATTATTTGAAGTTCTTGGACTTTTAAGAGTTGATAAAACATATATACTTTCTAATATATTAGTTTTTCCTTGAGCATTCTTTCCTATTATAAGATTTTTTTCAGAATTTAGTTCAAGAAATTCTTCATCATAATTTCTGTAATTTTTTAAACTTAAATTTTTTAATTTCATAGTATCATTATACAAAAAGTAAAAAACTAAGTAAAAAACTTTATTTTTTTACTTTTATATTCTTTTACTTTTTATTTTTTACATTTATAAAATTTTTATAATTATTTTTTTACAAATATTTCTAAGTAAATTAATTAGTAATAACAGTACTTTCAAAAGTTTTTTACAAATTTATATTGTTTACTTTTACAATGAAATTCTTCTATCTTTTATTATTTATATATTTGTTATTAATAATAAAAAAATTATTTTTGAAAATTTAAATAATTATTAAAAAAACATACTTTTAATCGTATTTAATATTGTTTTTTGGTATAATAAAAGAAAGATTTTTTTAATAAAAAGGGATGGAGAAAAAGATGAAATTTACCGTAAAAAAGGATGATTTTCTTAATGGAATCAGAATAGTTTCAGGCGTTGCAACCATGAAAAGTGTTCAACCTGTTTTAGCTAATATTTTGATTGAAGCTGAAAGTAAAAATATTATAAAATTAACTACTACTGATTTAGATCTTACAATATCAACTGAAGTTGATGCTCAAATAGAGGAAGAAGGTTCTATTACTTTACCTTCTAAAAAATTAAATGATATTTTTACAAGGCTTACAGAAACTCTTGTTACTTTTGAATTAAATGAAGATACTAATATTGTTGAAGTAAGTACAAAAAATACAAAATTTGAACTTGTTGGAATTTCTTCATCAGAATTTCCGAAAGTTACTGAAAATATAACTCTTGAAAACGGAATAGAAATAGATTTTAAACAATTTACAAGAGCTATAAAACAAGCAGGTTTTGCAGCAGCATCTTATGAAACAACAGGGCCTTTGTCAGGTGTTGTTTGTGATATTAAAGAAGAAATTCTTGAAATAGCTTCAACAGACGGTAACAGACTTGCAAGAGTAAGAGAAAAAATTGAAAATATAGAAAAAAAATCAAATAAATTAATAATTCCTGCAAGAACATTACAGGAAGTTTTGAAAATTAGCGGTTTTGTAGAAGATGATAAAATAAAAATATACGCAGAAAAATCAAAAATTGCTATTAAATCTTCTAAAACTTTAGTAGTTTCAAAAATTATAGAAGGTCATTATCCTGATTACAATAAACTTATTCCTGAAACAAGTCCAAAAACAGCAAAGGTTAGAAAAAATGAACTTGTAAGTGCTTTGGAACTTATTTCGGTTATGGTTAATGAAAAAACTTGTATTATAAAATTTGAACTAACTGAAAACAAACTTGAAATAAAAGCAGATACCCAAGAAGGCGGAAAAGGTAAACAAGATTTGAATATTGAATATTCAGATGAAGATATGGTAATTGCTTTTAATTACAAATATGTTCTTGACGGTTTAAAAAATATGGAAGATGAAAATGTATTAATAGGATTAAATACAAAAGCATCACCTGCCTTATTCAGACCTGATAGTGAAAATGATTATATTTCACTTGTTATGCCTGTTCAAATAAGATAATTAAAAAAAATAGTATTTTTAATTTATTGACATGGTATAAAAAATTATTTAAAATAATATCATCTATTTGAGGAAAGCAAGGGTGTAAGTCCCTCACTGGTCCGCAGCCGTTAAAGTCGGAATGCTTAATTAGATTGGTATTACTTACGAGACTGGGAGATTTGTTATGCAAAACGTATTAAAAAGAGATGGGAAATTTGAAGAATTTAATTCTTCTAAAATTGAAAGTGCTATTAAAAAAGCAGGTGCAGTTACTAATGAAATTGATGAAAATGCTGCAAAAGATTTAACCAGAAATGTAATCAAAATTGTTAAAGATTTTGTAAGAAGCAAAGAATCAAATTTAAAAGCTCCGACAATTGAAGAAATTCAAGATGTAGTAGAACAGGTTTTATTAAATTCTCAATATAAAAGTACTGCAAAAGCTTTTATTTTATACAGAGAACAACATAAAAAAATCAGAGAATTTGTAGAAAATGCATCTGTTAATATGATTGATGAATATTTGAATAAACTTGACTGGAAAGTTAATGAAAATTCAAATATGGGATATTCTATTCAAGGTTTGAATAATTATCTTGCATCAAATTTAAGTACACAATACTGGTTAGAAAAAATATATCCGGAAAATATTAAAAATGCTCATGTTTCCGGAGATATACATATTCATGATTTAAACTTAATTGCTGCATATTGTGTTGGTTGGGATTTAAAAGATTTATTAATGGAAGGTTTTACAGGAGTTAAAGGAAAAATTGCGTCAGCTCCTCCAAAACACTTAAGAACAGCTTTAGGTCAAATAGTAAACTTTATGTATACATTACAAGGTGAATCTGCAGGTGCTCAAGCATTTTCAAATTTTGATACATTACTTGCTCCTTTTGTAAGATACGATAAATTAAACTATGAACAAGTAAAACAAGCTATTCAAGAATTTGTATTTAATATGAATGTACCTACAAGAGTAGGTTTTCAAACTCCATTTTCAAATATAACAATGGATTTAACAGTTCCGTCTTATTATGCTGATCAAGGTGTAATTATTGGCGGCGAAATACAAGAATCCACTTACAAAGAATATCAAGAAGAAATGAATATGATAAACAGAGCATTCTTTGAAGTAATGATGCAAGGTGACAGTTCAGGAAGAGTATTTACTTTCCCAATTCCGACATACAATATAACAAAAGATTTTGACTGGGATAACGAAGATTTAAACGGTCTTTGGGAAATGAGTGCAAAATACGGTATTCCTTATTTTTCAAATTTCATAAATTCTGATATGAATCCGGAAGACGCACGTTCTATGTGTTGTCGTTTAAGAATTGATAACAGAGAACTTGAATACAGAGGAGGCGGATTATTTGGTTCTAATCCTTTAACAGGTTCTATTGGAGTTGTTACAATTAATTTACCAAAAATAGCTTATCTTTCTTCAAGTAAAGAAGATTTCTTTGCAAAATTAGGTGAAAAAATGGATTTAGCTAAAGAATCTCTTGAAATAAAAAGAAAAGTTGTTGAAAAATTTACTGAAAATAATTTGTATCCATATACAAAATTCTATTTAAGAGATATTAAAGCAAGATATGGTGTATATTGGAAAAACCACTTTTCAACAATTGGTTTAATTGGTATGAATGAAGCTTGTCTAAATCTTTTAAATGAAGGTATTGGAGAAGTTAAAGGTCATAAATTTGCTATTGAAGTAATGGATTTTATGAGAGAAAGAATAAGAACTTATCAGGTAGAAACAGGTCATAATTATAATTTAGAAGCAACTCCTGCTGAAGGTACAAGTTACAGACTTGCTAAACTTGATAAAGAAAATTATCCTTCAATAATAGTTTCTAATGACAAAGAATACTATGAAAAACATTCAAAACCATATTATACAAATTCAACTCAATTACCGGTAAATTATACAGATGATTTATTTGAGTTACTTGATAATCAAGATGATTTGCAAACAAAGTATACAGGTGGAACAGTAGTTCATATTTTTGCCGGTGAAAGAATAAATGATATAAATACTATGAAAAATTTAGTAAGAAAAATTTGTAATAATTACAGATTACCTTATTTTACTTTTTCTCCTACATTCAGCACATGTCCAAATCATGGATATATAGCAGGAGAACACCAAACATGTCCTCATTGCGGTGATGAATGCGAAGTTTATTCAAGAGTTGTTGGTTATATTAGACCAGTTAAACAATGGAATGAAGGAAAAAAAGAAGAATTTAAATTAAGAAAAACTTTTTCTTTTGAAGAAAAAGAATGTGAATGTGAAACATGCATATAGCAGGTTTACAAAAATCTTCTTTAATTGACTATCCCGAAAAAATTGCATGTATTATATTTACACAAGGTTGTAATTTTAGATGCGGATATTGTCATAATCCGGAATTATTTGAACAAAGAGAGCCTTTGATTTCAACAGAGGCTTTCTTTGAATTTTTAAAAACAAGAAAAAATAAACTTGACGGAGTTGTTATTACAGGTGGAGAACCTACTTTACAAAAAGATTTAAATGAATTTATTTATGAAATAAAAAATTTAGGCTTTTTGGTTAAATTAGATTCGAATGGCACAAATCCAAATATAATTGAAAATATTCTAAAAGAAAATTTAATTGATTATATTGCAATGGATATAAAAGCTCCGTTGAATAAATACGAAAAAATTACAAATACAAAAGTAAATACAGATAATATTCAAAAAAGTATAAATTTAATATTAAATAGTAATATTGATTATGAATTCAGAACAACAATCATTAAATCACAATTAAGTTATAATGATTTTGAAGAAATTGGAAACTTAATAAAAGATGCAAAAAATTATTATCTTCAAAAATTTATTCCGTCAAAAATTCTTGATAAAAATTTAATGAATGAAAAAACTTATTCTGATAAAGAATTTAAAGAAATAAAACAAATTTTATTAAAATATGTTCAAAAAATAGAAATAAGATAATTATTTTTTATCTTTTTTAAGTTCATCTTCTGTTACGAAAAATCTTTCAATATTAAATATATTTTCAGAAGTACTACAGTCTACATAAAATACCATATAGTCTTCACTGCTGTATTCATATGAAACATCAGCATTTAAAACTTTATAACATTGAGGTTTTTCAGCTACTTTATTCACTGCAAGAGGTATTAGACTTTTAATTGTTTTAATTCTTGGTAAAAAATACAATAAATGACTTTTTTCAAAAATAAAAGCAATTACTATGAATATAAAAATTATATTTATAACATACATAAATATTTTAAATATTTTTTTATTCATAGTAATATCCTCTTATTTTATAAATTTATAAGTGTACAAATTTTGCTTCTAAAACACCGTCAACTGCACGAATTTTATCTAAAGATTCGGATTTAACAGATTTATCTGTTCCGATAATCATTAAAGAAAGTTTTTTATTTTTAGAATTTGGTGAAACCAACATTGATTCAATGTTTATTTTGTCTTCACCTATAACAGTTGCAACTTGAGCAACCATTGCAGGTTTGTTATCGTGAGGAACAAGCAGCATATGTTTTTCTGGTTCAATACTTGTATTATAATCATTAATTTTTACTATGCGACTGATATTTTTAGCAATTAAAGCTCCCGAAACAATAGTTTCTCCGGAACCGGTAATTAATTTAACTGTAATAGTTCCTGCATAATCACCGGATTTAGAAGATTTTGATGTTGTTACATTTATACCTCTGTTTTTAGCAATTATAGGAGCATTTACATAATTTACATCCTGTAAATAAGAACTGAAAACACCTTTTAAAACAGCTGTTTCAAGAGGAGATACATCCAAATCAGCTAAATTACCTTTGAAAGATAATTCTAATGCTTTTACGTTATCAGTAGAAATTTGTTGAGCGAATGAACCGACTTGTTCGGCTAATTCCATATAATCTTTTACAGGTTCAAGTTTTTCAGGTTTTAAAGAAGGAATATTAACAGCGTGTAGTGCTGAACCACCCTTTAAAACGTCTCTTATTTGGTTTGCAACATCAACTGCAACATTAATTTGTGCTTCTGATGTACTTGCACCTAAGTGAGGAGTTAAAACAATGTTTTTTTCAACTTCTAAAAGAGGACATTTACTTATTTCAGGTTCATCTGCATAAACATCTATTGCACAAGAACTTACTTTTCCGCTTTCTAAAGCCTCTTTTAAATC
>CADCPD010000137.1 GCA_902803265.1 uncultured bacterium
AAATTTTCAATTATAGCTGCAACTGTTCTGCCGACAGCAAGACCTGAACCGTTTATTGTATGAACAAATCTTGTTTATCCTGTAGATTTTTCTTTATATCTGATATTTGCTCTTCTTGCTTGGTAATCACCAAAATTAGAGCAACTTGAAATTTCTTTATAAGCGTTATAAGATGGCATCCAAACTTCTAAATCCCAGCATTTATTTGCAGAAAATCCAATATCACCTGTTGATAAAGCAACTTTTCTGTATGGCAAGCCTAGTAATTCAAGCATTTCTTGTGCATCACGAGTTAATTTTGCGTGTTCTTCAGGTGATGATTCCGGAGTACATAATTTAACAAGTTCTACTTTATTAAATTGGTGAACTCTGATTAAACCTCTTGTATCTTTTCCTGCAGAACCTGCTTCACGTCTGAAACAAGGAGTATATGCCGTCATATATTTTGGTAAATCATCTTCAGATAAAATTTCACCTGAATAGATATTTGTAACAGGTACTTCTGCTGTCGGAATTAAGTACAAATCTTCGTCAACGCATTTATACATATCTTCTTTAAACTTTGGCAACTGCCCTGTTCCTGTCATAGTAGCGGCATTAGCCATAAATGGTGGTAAAATTTCTTCATATCCTTGATTTTCTGTGTGTTCGTTTAAGAAGAAATTTATAACAGCTCTTTCAAGCTTTGCACCTTTACCTCTGTAAAGAGTAAATCTTGATTGTGATAATTTAACTCCGCGTTCAAAATCAACAAGATTTTTTTCTTCACATAAATCCCAGTGAGCCTTGAATTCAAAATCAAATTTTGTAGGTTCGCCCCATTTTGAAACTTCAACATTGTCTTCATCAGAAGCACCAATCGGAGTAGTTTCATCAGGTGTATTTGGAATGTGTAAAAGCAATGTTCTTTGTTTTTCATCCAATTCATTTTGTTTTTCTTCCAAAGCTTTTATTTCATCACCCAAAACACGAACTTCTTCTTGAATAGCATCTGTATTTTCGCCGTTCTTTTTCATCATCCCGATTTTTTGTGATTCAGATTTTCTTTTAGCTCTTAGTTCGTCAGCTTGAGCCTGAACTTGTCTTCTTTCTTCATCAACTGCCAAAACAGCATCTATTGAAAGTTCAGGATTACGTCTTTTTAAAAGTTCGTTTATTTTTTCCGGATTTTCTCTGATTAATTTAATATCTAACATGCTTACGCCTACTTTCTTTTAATTCCAGAATTAATAGTATAAAAAAGATAAAAAATAATCAAACAAACTTTAATTTTTCTATAAAAAATCGAAATAATATCATCTAAACAGTTGATAACATGATTTTTGATATAGTGCATAATAAGGGTATAGATTGGAGATTAGGGTAATGCTAAATGGAATCAATAATAATAACAGTAATTTAAATAACTTATTAGGAACACAGCTATCTGAACAAACAGAAGCACTTGGAGCAACCAATCCTATAGGTAACGGTTCCGTTAATCCTTATGAAAATAACAAAGGCTATATAATAGATGAATCATTAATTTCAAAAAATGCAATGGATTTATACTATCAATATGAGCGTGAATTAGATATTAAAAAATTTAATGATATTGCAATGAATATGCCTGCAGATATGGCAAGAATGGACGAATTATTTCAAAGCGGAGTAAAAGACCCTTTCTTAAGATTTAATACAGATAAACTTGTTAACAATACTAGATTATTAAATGATTTAGATGTAAAATTATAACAAGGTAATAAATAATGATAGAAGATGTAGTTAATAATCCTAATTTTTACAGGGCAGATAATAGCAACAGCCATCAGGATGCTTTAAATGCTGCTTTGGCTACATATAAAAAAGGTGAGTATGAACTTGCCTTAAAAATGTACATGGAATTATCAAATTATTACACAAGCCCGTCATTATACCTCGAACTCGGTAATTGCTATTACAAATTAGGAAAAAATAAATATGCAATGGAGTATTGGAAGAAAGTTATTGAATTAGATAACATTAATAAAACTGCATATTCAAATATGGGCAATTTGTATTATAAATCGGGAAATTTACAACAAGCCATAGAAAATTGGTTAACGGCATTAACAGTAGAACCTGATGATTCAAAAATAAATTTAAATTTAGCAATAGCCTATACTGATATTAATAATAGAAGTGCTGCTATTAGATACTATGAAAAATATCTAAAATATGAAGAAAATAAAAACGACGAATATCTTTTAATTGAAACAAAGATAAATAACTATAAAGATATTGCTAATGAATTTTTAAAAGAAGGCGCAAATTTTCAAAAAGCTTCAAATTATAGAGCGGCTTTAGACTGTTATATAAAAGCATTGGCGAATTATCCAAATTATAGCAAAACTAATTTTAATATAGGTTCATTATTTTTTATGGATCATAACTATGAACAAGCAATAAAGTATTGGCTAAATTCATATTTTATTGAAGATTCATATCCAAAAACAATACTAAATCTTGCGATATCATATGATTGCGCAAGACAATTTGATTATGCTTATTGTTTTTATGCCAGATACACGGATTATATTCTTGATAATAAACCTGAATTAACTAAAGTTTCAAACAGATTATCTCAGATAAAAAATCATTTAAGCAAAAACCCTTATTTGATAGACAAACATTTAGAACGAGCGTCAGATTTGTATCATGATAATGATTTTTACCATGCAAGGGTTGAGTACAAAAATTATATAATGCTAAAACCTGATGATAGAAATATATATATGCCAATAATACAAAAAATAAATTACTATCTAAATCCTGAAGTAAAAGTTATAGAAGAATTAACCAAAAAAGCGGCAGAATTAGTACAAGAAGAGAGATTTGCAGAAGCATCTCTTTTATATGACAAAGCAGTAAAACTATGCGATGAAAATTCTGTAGATTATTCAAATTTAAAAGCAAAATATTCAATGTGCGTAAGAAAGGCAGGATAGTTCTTGAGTTTTATGAAAAACTTTTTGAAAGAATTAAAAAAGTTTTTTTATACAAAAATTTTACGCAGAAAATATTACAGAACAGGCTCATGTAAGTGTTGTGGTAAATGCTGTAAAAAAATATATGTAAAACACGCAAAAGGCGTAATTAAAGAAGAAAAGGAATTTAAAAAATTACAACTATTACATCCTTTTTATACTTATCTTGAAATAATAGATAAAGATGAAACAGGATTAGTTTTTAAATGTAAAAATCTTGACGACGAAACACATAAATGCAAAATACACAAGAGTCGCCCAGGAATATGCAGAAGATATCCTCAAGAAGAACTTTTTAAAATGGGAGGCGAACTCGCTGAAGACTGCGGTTATAAACTTGAACCAATAATACCGTTTAAAGAAGTTTTTGAAAAAGTTATGAAAAAACATTAAGCAATTTGACATGTTTAAAAACCAACTGATACTATAATGATATCTATATAGATTTTGGGTAGGAAAATGTACGTAAAGCAGCTTGAAATTGACAATTTTAAGTCTTTTGCCACGAAGGCTGAAATACCATTGCTAAAAGGTTTTACAACGGTATCAGGACCGAACGGTTCCGGCAAAAGTAATATTTTAGACAGTATCCTTTTTGCACTAGGTCTGTCTAGTACCCGTACTCTTCGTGCAGAAAATGTTTCTCACCTTATTTCAACATTCAACAAACGAAATGAAGCTTATGTAAAAGTTACTTTTTCTGAAGTAGATGAAGATGGGGACTTTTCTGTTGCAAGAAGAATAAGAAAAGCTTCTAACGGTACGTTTGCAAGTACTTATTATTTGAATGACAAAGTTTCAACACTAACAGAAATACATACTCTTTTAGAAAAATATAACTTAACTTCTAATAGCTACAATATTATTATGCAAGGTGATGTTACCAGTATAATCAAATGTAATTCATCAGACAGAAGAAAATTAATTGATGAAATTGCAGGAGTAGCTGATTTTGACAGAAGAATTGATCAAGCTAAAAATGAACTTGATACAGTTGAACAACGTGTTGAAGCTTCAACGCTGATTTTGAATGAAAAAGAAGAACTTTTAAAACAACTTGAAGAAGAAAAGGAAGTTGCTCTTAAATATCAAAAATTAAAAGAAGAAAAAACCGGATACGAAAGTCAAATAAGTGCTGTAAAATATTTTGATATCAAAAGAAATTTAGAAAAGGCTCACGAAAATATTTTAGAATTTGGTAAAAAGAAAAAAGAAGAAGAATCAAATAAAATTGATTTGGATGAAAAATTAAATCTTATAAATAAAAAGTATGAAGAACTTTCCGCAGAATTAAAAGAAAAAGGTGAAGATAAACGTCTCGAACTTATTGGTAAAAAAGAAGAACTTAAAGGTCGTATTGAAAATAAAAAAAATGCGATAAATTATACAGATAAGCAAATTCTTGATAGTGAAAAATCAATAGAAAATAAGAAAAACGGGATTGAAGAACAAAAGAAAAAAATTGAAGATAATAAAGTAAAAATTGAACTTCAACACGAAGAAATAAAAGCTCTTGAAGATAATATTCTTGATAAAAAAGAAGAATTAAAGAAAATACTGGAACAAAAAGCTGGACTTGATGAAACAGCAAGTAAGTTTATGGAAAATCATGCTTCATTAAGACTTGAGCTATCAAATCTTCAAGAAAAATTAAATAATCTTCTACAGGAAAAATATCCAAAAGAAGCAAAATTAGGAACATTAAAAACAGAACTTGAAAAAGCTGAAAATGAAGTTAATAAATTAAACGAATTTAAAGAAAACTTTTCTTCAAATGAAGACAAAATAAAAGTTCAGCACGAAGAACTCGGCAAAGAACTTGAAGAATTGAAGAAAATCCAAAAAGATACTCTTCAAGAAATTGATAACATAAAAGATGAAATAACGGATGCTCAATATAAAGTTCGCGCTGCATACAATAAATTGACAGAATTAAAAGCTCAAAAATCAGCAAATGAAGCATCAAATGCAAATAGAGCCGTAGAAACAGTGATGAGAGCAAATTTAAAAGGTGTTCACGCTCCGCTATCTCAATTAGGTAAAGTTGATAAAGAATATGCAACAGCCCTTGAAGTAGCTTTTGGAGCAAGAATGGCAAACATCGTTGTTGATGACTACTATGTTTCATCAGTTGCAATTGAACTTTTAAAATCAGCAAATGCAGGCAGAGCAACATTTATTCCTCTAAACAGAATAAAAGAAGCTCCGGATAAATTAATATTACCAAAAGAAAAGGGCGTTATTGATTATGCAATTAATTTGATAGATTTTGAAGACCAATATATTGATGCTTTCTATCATGCGGTAGGAGATACTCTTGTTGTTGAAAATCAGGAAACCGCTCAAAAATTAAGTGGTAAGTACAGAATGGTTACTCTTTCAGGCGAATTATTTGAAAAATCCGGTTCTGTAACAGGTGGTTCACTAAAAGAAAACAGAATGAAATTTAGCCAAAATGACGACGAAGAAATTGAAAAGTATATGAAAAAATATACTGAACTTGAAGAAAATTGGCACAAACTTGAAGCTAAAAAAACAGAACTTGAAGAAAAAGCTAACAAAACAAGAGAAACATATTCAAGTTCTTTAAATGAATACAATAAAACATCAATAGAACTTCAAAATCTATTAAGAAATAACGAAGGCAACGATAAAACGTTACAAGAAAAACTTGATTTTATTAAGACTTCAAAAGAAGACATTGAAAAACTGGAAAAAACTCTTGATAAAGAAGAAGAAAAACATGTTGAACTTTCTGATAAAATTACTGAAATTCAAACAAAAATTTCTGAACTTGAAAATTTAATGAATGACGAAGAGTTAAAGAATTTAAAGGCTCAAACTGAAGATATTGAAAATGAAATAAAAAGACTTTATGACAAAATTAATACAGTAAACAGCAATATTAATGAAATCCAAAGACAAAATAACTTTGATAACAGTGTTATTCAGTCAAGATATGATGAAATTTCTAATTTGGAAAAAAATATCAAAAATTTTGAAACAGATAAAGAAACTTATCAACAGGAAATAGTTGATTTAAATAAAAATCTTGAAACATTAGATGAAGATATTAGTAAAATCTCTGAAGTTTTGGATTCTTTATTAAAAGAAAAAACACAAATAGAAAAAGAACTTTTGGATATTAAAGAAAAAAGAAGAATTTCAGAATCAGAAATAGAAAAGCTTGCGGAACAAATAGAATCTTTCAAAGCAAGACGTCGTGAACTTGAACCTGAATTTGAATCATCAAAAAAAGAACTTGAAGAAAACGGTGTAAATATAAATACTCTTGAGCCTGTAACAATTTCTATTGACGAAATTAATGCAAAAATTCAAAGACTTCAAAAAAGAATGGATGAGCTTGGCGACGTAAATATGAGAGCAATTGTTCAGTATGAAGCAATTTCTGATCGTGTTAAAGAGCTAAAAACTCAAATTGAAACCCTTACAAAAGAAAGATTGCAAATTTTAGACAGAATGCAAGGTTACGAACAATTAAAGAAAGAAGCGTTCTTAAAAGCATATAACGGAATAAATATTCATTTTAAAGAAGTATTCCATGAATTATCTGATGGTGAAGGAACGCTTGTCCTAGGTAATCCTGATGACCCTCTAAACGGAGGATTAACAATTGATGCTCAACCGAGAGATAAACAAGTTCAGAGATTAGAAAGTATGTCAGGTGGAGAACAAACGCTAACTGCGTTATCATTTGTATTTGCTATACAAAGATACTTACCGGCACCATTCTACGCGTTAGATGAAGTTGATGCAAGTTTAGATAATATCAATGTAGAAAAATTGGCAACACTTGTGAAAAAACAATCAGAAAATACGCAATTTATAGTAGTTAGTCACAGATTACCTATGGTAGAATCAGCTAATAGAACAATTGGAGTAACTCAAAAAGAAAAAGGTAAAACAAAAGTTACAGGTATAAAATTAAAAGATTAACAATTAAAACGTATTAGGAAAAGGAATAAGTAAATGACAGCAGAAGCATTACAATTAGAACAAGATAGTCATATAGACGGTATTGAAATGCTTGTAGAAATGGCAAAATCAGGAAAGATTGATCCATGGAATATAGATATTGTAGATATAGCAGATAAATATCTGCTAAGAACGTTTGAAGCAAAATCACAAAACCTCAAGTTCACAGGAAGAACTCTTTTATTTGCATCTATTTTACTTAAATTAAAATCAAATGTACTAAAAGGTTTGGATTTTGAAGAGTGGATTCCGGAAGAAACTTCTGAGTTTGATATTGATGATGATGTGAATGCTGAAGATGATTTTCACAGTTATAATACAACAAATGTTATATCAATAGATGAAGTTTTACAAAGAAGAACAAGCGTAAAATTAAACAGAAAAAGAGTTGTTACTTTGGAAGATTTGATTAAACAACTTGAATTTTACGAAATGTTAGATAAAAAATTAGCATTAAAAAATGCTCATGAACGTGCAAAAAGAAGAGTTCGCTCATATGCTAATTTAACACCTGCAGATATTATTAATATTGAACATGATAACTTTATTGAAGAATCAGTAACAACGATAAAAAACAAGTTGGAAAAAATATTTAATAAAAAAGATAAAGTAGAAATAAAAGAACTTGTATCAATAGGTATGAATAAGATTGTTGCATATTTGGCACTATTATTTTTATCTGTAGATAATGACATCGACTTGATACAAGATGAATTTTATTCAGATTTGTATGTGGTAAGGGGAAATGGAACAAGAACAGCTGAAAGCTAAAATTGAAGCCGTATTGTTTACTACGGCAAGAGCACTGGAAGCAAAAGATATTGCTGAGATTATCGGAGTAGAAACAGATGAAGCTGAAGAAGCATTAGTTGAATTGATTTTTGACTATGCTTCTCGTGATGGAGCTTTAGAAATTGATGATGAAAATGGCTATATTCTACAAGTAAAAGAAGAACATATGGATATAGTGGAAAAATTATGTCCTGCAGAAATGAAACCTGCCGTTTTAAAAACTTTAACAGTAATAGCTCTAAAAGAACCAATCAGACAATCTTATTTAAAGGAACTTAGAGGAGCAAATGCATACGACCATGTAAAAGAATTGGTTGATATGGGTATGATATCAAAAACAAAAGATAAAAACGGTCGTTCTTATAATTTAAGAACAACTGCAAAATTTGAAGAATATTTTAAAATAAAAGGTGACAAAAAAGCTTTAGCAAGAGTGTTAAAGATTGATGAAGGAGTAAAAGACGACACACCTTCACAAAATATGGAAGATGCATCGCCTTTAGATGGAGAATAGAGATTTAAACTAAATCTTTTTTTACGCATTCAGCAATTTTATAAGGATCTTTTGTTGTCATAAAATCTTTGTTTTCAGATG
>CADCPD010000138.1 GCA_902803265.1 uncultured bacterium
CAGGTTTTACAGTATTCGTTGTTTGATTTAAACTTGATTGCTGATTAACAGCCGGTTTTACAATAGGTTGAGAAGGTTGTATGGTATTCGTAACAGGATTTACAAGAGGTTTTGCAGGTGGCGTTCCAGTAGGGATTGCAGGATTCAAAATAACAGTATTACCTGTAGAAGTACTATTTGTATTGGCTATAGGTTTCTGCTGAGATGGAGATGTCGTTACATTTAAAGTCGCATTTTTTACAACCGGAACATTCGTATTTTGATTTACTTTTGGAACATAATTCAAATCCGGAGTCATAGTCTGAACAGGCTTTGACGGAGGTTCAACTATATGAGGTTTTACAACAGGAGTTGTAGTTGTAAAAACAGGTTCTGCTTTTATAACTTCTGCTGCTTTTACTAAATTTGCTGTAATAATTACAAATATAAACAATGCTAATAATATTTTTACTGTTCTTGCCATGTCTTTCCTATATTTACATCAACCTTCAAGGGGATTTCAAGAGGCTGTTTTAATTCCATTGATTTTACTACTAATTCTTTTACTATATCCTCTTCATTTTCGTACACTTCGATAACAATTTCATCATGTACCTGCATTATCATTTTTGATTTTAACTTATTTTCTTTAAAATTTTTATAAGTTTCTATCATTGCAAGTTTCATTAAATCTGCTGCCGTACCTTGTAGCGGCTGATTTATTGCAGCACGTTTGCCAAATTCTCTTATCATATGATTTGGACTTGTTAATTCATTTTGAACATATCTTTTTCTTCCAAAAATTGTTTCAACATAACCATGCGAAAGAGCAAACTCTACCGTATTTTCCATATAATCCAAAACTTTCGGATAAGTTTTAAAATATTTATCTATAAAATCTTGAGCTTCATAAGCCGAAATACCTAAAGCTTTTGCAAGGCCATATTTTGTTTGTCCGTAAATTATACCAAAATTTACAGCTTTCGATTTGTAACGCATTTCTTTTGTCACATTATCAACATCAACGTTAAAAACTTTTGATGCAGTTATTGTGTGAATATCATGGTCTGTTCTAAACGCCTCTATTAAATTTTTATCTTTTGAAACATGTGCTAATAATCTCAATTCTATTTGAGAATAATCAGCAGATAAAATTAAATCATGAGTTTTATCTTTTGGAATTATTGCCGCTCTTAATTTATTACCTTCTTTTGTTCTTGCGGGAATATTTTGTAAATTAGGATTTGAAGATGAAAGTCTGCCTGTTGTTGTAACAGTTTGATTATATGTTGTATGAATTCTTTCATCCTTTTTACTTACTAATTCTGGCAACGCATCTGTATAAGTATTTTTTAATTTTGAATATTTTCTGTCTTCAAGTAAAAATTTGCATATTTCAAATTCTTCGGCCAATTCTTCCAAAACTTCCGCACTTGTAGATTTCTTTTGCTTTTTACCTTTTCCTTTTAGCTGTAATTTATCAAACAAAATTTCGCTAACTTGTTTTGGAGAATTTACGTTGAATTTTTCACCTGCAATTTCATAAATTTTTTCTTCTAATTGTTCTATTTCTTTTGACATATCAGAAGATAATTCTTTTAAATATTCAGTATCAATTGAAACTCCTTCATATTCCATATCCGCCAAAACATACAATAGCGGAACTTCAAAATCTGTTAAAAGTTTCTCTTCTTTTTCATCAAGATTTTCCGTAAAATATTTATAAAGTTCTAAAGTCACATAAGCTCTGTCTGAAGAATATTCAAACAACTCATTTTCTATTGCTCTTTTATAATCAAAAACACCTTTTTTAACCTGAACACTATCTGGCATATTTTTCATTAAATAATTAAGGTAATTTAAGGATTGAACATCAAGCTCGTGTTTATTTGCAGGATTTTTAACATAATCAGAAAGCACAACATCTGTCTTTATCCCCTTTAAATTTATTCCGTTACATCTTAAAACATTAATATTATTTTTTCCGTCATAAGTGATTTTTTCTATTTTCTCGTTTTCAAAAATTTCTTTGAAAACTTCTAAACAATTATTATCGCAAGGAACATAATAAACTTTTTTACCAACTGCAAAACTGAATGAAATTATTTCATTTTCTACTGCATTTTCAAAATTTGAAACAATATCAAGAGCAAATATTTTTTCATTTTTTATTGCTTCAGCAACTTTTTCAAAACCTTCTTTTATAATCTCTTTTTCATATTCAATACTGTTATCATTAACAATTTCCTGCGCCGTAGAAAACAATCCCAACTGAACTATGCCTGAATTTTCTTCTGGTTTAGGATTAGAAACTTCTTTTTTGACAACTGGAGTTTTGCATGTTTTTTCTAAACTTTCTCTTTTTAAACCATTTTTGCTGAATCGTTTAATAATTTTATCAATATTTTTCATAAACGAATTTAATTGGTATTTTTTCAAAAAAACTAAAACATTATCCATTTCTGGAAGTGCCAATTTAGCTTCATCAAAATCAAAATTTATATCAACATCTCTGATAATAGTAGCAAGTTTTTGGCTCAAAAGTGCCATTTCTTTTCCGTCACAAATTTTCGTTTTAACAGACGGAGGCGTTAGATTTTCACAATCTGCCAAAACAGATTCTAAATTCGTATATTTTGCAAGCAAATTTTGTGCTGTTTTTTCACCAATACCCTTAACACCTGGGATATTGTCCGAAACATCACCTCTTAATGCTTTATAATCAATAACTTGATTAGGATAAACTCCCCATTTTTCAAAAACTTTATCCCAGTCATACTGAATTAATTTTCCGCCATAAGGTATTAAAACCTTTGTCATACCTTTTTTATCAATTAGTTGAAAAGAATCCTGATCACCTGTTAAAATATATGTTTTATAACCAAGTTCTAAAGCATTTTTACTTATCGTACCTATTAAATCATCCGCTTCAAAGCCCTCTTTTGTATAAACAGGAATACCAAAAGCCTCCAATCCTTCACAAATATAACCCAATTGTTCATGCAAAGAATCCGGCATTGCTTCTCTTTGACCTTTATATTCTTCATACATATCAGTTCTGAATGTATGACGACTTACATCAAATGTAACAGCAATCGAATCAGCATTTATTGTTTTATTATCCAAAAGATCAAAAATGGCTTTAAAAAAACCATACACAGCCCAAGTTTGAACATTATCAGAGGTCTGCATATTTGTTCTTTCAAGTGCATAATATTGTCTGAATGCTAAAGCATGCCCATCGATTAATATTAAAGTCTTTGCCATAGGATAATTTTCTCATAAAGATTATCTTATTTCAAACTTGCCATTTTTTAACAAAACAACACCTGCAGGAATAAAGAAAACCATAGAAAATATCGTAGAAATTATTAAAAATATTTGTAAATCGTTAAATTTAAATGTTTCTTCATCATTCTTTTGATATTCATTAAAAGCAGCTATTTTATCATTGGCAAAATCAGTTTTTAGAAGATTAATTTGCGAAACGGATTCATTATCAGCAGTTTTATACATCATATAAACCTGTTGATAACGGTATTTTCTTCTATATTCCCATCTCCAGTTTAGTTTTTCGATTTTATCTAAATCATAAGTTACTAAAATTTGGTTATCATAAAAGAATTTTTTTACATAACAAGTATTTTCAGATTTATAACACACAAATTCGTTTGAACTTGTAACAATATAAAACTGAATAAAAAATAAGGAAATAAGAACAATACCCGCAAGTTTTTCTTTCATTAAGCAATTTCTTCTTTAATCTTTTCTTCTTTTTTAGGAAGTTTGATTAATTCTGCCTTATTTCTGTTTTCTACCATATCTTTGGTTATAACAAATTTTTTAACATCATCTTGTGAAGGAACATCATACATAATATCAAGCATAAGTTCTTCAACAATTGAACGTAAAGCTCTTGCACCTGTTTTACGTTTGATAGCTTCTTGTGCAATTAAATCAATAGCATCTTGTTCATATTCCAATTCAACACCATCCATCTTCAACAAGCATTGATATTGTTTCAAGATAGCGTTCTTTGGCTCTGTTAATATCATCTTTAATGTTTTTTCGTCTAAAGCATCTAAAACTGCATAAACCGGAACACGACCTATAAATTCCGGAATTAAACCAAATTTTAATAAATCTTCAGGTTGCAATTTCTTTAACATTTTTGATGCAGCAGCTTCTTTATCAGCTTTTGTAAGAATTTTTGCACCAAAACCAACAGAAGTACCTTCTTCTGCACGTTTTTCAACAATTTTATCTAAGCCAACAAATGCACCACCAACTATAAATAAGATGTTGCTTGTATCAATTTGAATAAATTCTTGATGAGGATGTTTTCTTCCGCCTTGAGGAGGAACATTTGCAACTGTACCTTCTATCATTTTTAACAAGGCTTGTTGTACACCTTCACCTGATACATCTCTTGTTATTGACGTATTTTCTGATTTTCTTGCAATTTTATCTATTTCATCAATATAAATTATACCTTTTTCTGCTTTTTGAGAATCATAATCAGCTGCTTGGTACAATCTCAATAAAATATTTTCAACGTCATCACCTACATAACCGGCTTCAGTTAATGTTGTAGCATCAGCAACAGCAAAAGGAACATCCAATAATTTTGCCAAAGTTTGAGCAAGTAAAGTTTTTCCGCTTCCTGTAGGACCAACAAGCAAAACATTCGACTTTTGAATTTCAACATCAGCCTTTTTGCCTTCTTTATTGTGTTTTAATCTTTTGTAGTGATTATAAACAGCAACTGACAAAACTTTTTTTGCATCATCCTGTCCAACAATATGTTCATCTAAATATGCTTTTATTTCATGAGGTTTTGGAATATCTTTATATTCTCCGTCAGCATTCTTAGCCTCTTCAGCTTTTTCTTTTTCTTTGCCTTCGAAGATTTCCTCATCCAAAATTTCATTACATAATTCTACACATTCATCACAGATATAAACCTCAGGACCTGCAATTAACTTCTTAACTTGATCCTGTGTTTTTCCGCAAAATGAACATTTTAATCTGCTGTCATCATGTTTTGGCATGCCTTATATTCTCCCGAATTAAACTGCATCTCTTGAAACTACTTTATCAATCATACCGTATTCTAATGCTTCTTGAGGAGTCATTATATAATCACGGTCTGTATCTTTTTCGATTTTCTTTAATGATTGACCAGTATTTGATGCTAAAATTTCATTTAATGATTTTTTAATTCTGATAATTTCAGCAGCTTGAATTTCAATATCAGTAGCTTGACCTTGAGCGCCACCTAAAGGTTGGTGAATTAAAACTCTTGAGTGAGGTAAAGCTAATCTCTTTCCTTTTGTACCAGATGATAATAAGAATGCACCCATTGATGCTGCTTGACCTAAACAAATAGTTGAAACATCTGCTCTGATATGTTGCATTGTATCATATATAGCAAAACCAGCAGTTACAGATCCTCCAGGACTGTTAATATATAACATAATATCTTTTTCAGGGTTTTCACTGTCTAATAACAATAATTGTGCAACTATTAAATTTGCAACCATATCATCAATAGGTGTTCCTAAAAAGATAATTCTTTCTCTTAATAATCTTGAAAAGATATCAAATGATCTTTCACCTCTGCTTGATTGTTCAATTACTACAGGTACAAAACTCATGATTTAATTCCCTTTCTTATTTA
>CADCPD010000139.1 GCA_902803265.1 uncultured bacterium
AATAAACATAAACACTAACAAACCCATGATACCGTTTACGTTAATTATTTTTATATTTTTATTCATAAAATCAATCCTTTTGTTCAATAAGTTTTATGAATTCTTCTTCGCTCAAAATAGGGATATTTAAGTCTTGAGCCTTTGTCAGTTTAGAACCTGCACTTTCGCCGGCAACGACGTAGGAAGTATTTTTGCTTACACTTGATGAAGTTTTACCACCAAGCTGCTTTATTTTTTCACTTGCCTCATCTCTTGTCATTGTTGAAAGCGTGCCTGTTAAGACAAATATTTTCGAATTCAACACATTGGATTGTATCACAGTACCTTCTTTTGGAATAACACCTAAACGGTTTAGATTTTCCAATAATTTTACATTATTTGGTGTATGGAAGTACTCATAAATACTTGTTGCAACAATATTTCCAACACCTTGTATTTCAGATAATTCTTCAATCGTCGCATTTTTTATTTTTTCCAATGAACCAAAATGTTCGCTTATTAAATCAGCAGTTTCTTTTCCTGTATGTCTTATTGAAAGAGCGGTTAAAAAGCGTTTTAAAGGTCTGTTTTTGCTATTTTGAATCGAATTATACATATTGAACGCTGATTTTTCTTTAACCAAATCAAGATACATAAAATCTTGCTGAGTTAGTTTATAAAAATCATCCGGAGTTCTAACCATGTTTTTTTCATAAAGCTGTGAAATAATATTTGGTCCTATAAAATCAATATCCATAGCTTCCTTAGAAACCCAATACTCAAGTCTTGATTTAGCTTGGCTTGGACATTCATAAACATTCGGACAATAGAGATTTACTTCCCCTTCAGGAACGACTAAATCAGCCCCGCAAGAAGGACATTTTGTTGGCGCTTCATAAACAGGTAATGAATCGTGTTCAGGTGTTTCAACGTATTTTATTACCTTTGGAATAATTTCTGCTGCTTTTTTAATTAAAACCGTATCTCCAATTCTTACATCAAGTCTTTTGATTTCGTCAAAATTATGCAAACTTGCACGAGAAACAGTACTTCCTGCAAGCAAAACAGGTTCAAGTACTGCAACAGGAGTGATTGCACCTGTTTTTCCGACGTTTGTTGTTTCAATATCAAGTAATTTTGTATTTACTTCTTCAGGCGGAAATTTGAATGCCGTTGCCCATTTTGGAGCTCTTGCAGTGAAGCCCATTTCATTTTGGCATGCAAAACTGTTTACCTTTATAACAACACCGTCTGTCGCATAATTAAGATCAAAACGTTTAAATTCCCACTCTTTACAGTATTCAATCGCTTCATCAATATTTTTAACAAGACGAATATTAGGATTTACTTTAAAACCGATTTCTTTTAAATACTGCATTGTTTCATAATGGGTTTTTAAATTTACATCAACATTTTCTAAAATTCCTGTATAAGTAAACATTGATAAATCACGTTTTGCGGTTATTGTTGAATCTAATTGACGTAAAGAACCGCTTGCCGCATTACGTGGATTTGCAAAAGGTTTTTCACCATTTTGAAGATTTTCTTCGTTCAATTTTTCAAAAGAAGTTTTTGGCATATAGATTTCACCGCGAACTTCCAGATCAACGTTTTTAAATAGTTTTAAAGGTACAGCTTTAATTGTTTTAAGATTTTGAGTAATATTTTCACCTGTAATACCGTCACCGCGAGTTACACCACGCATAAAATAACCTTTTTCATATGCCAAAGCTATTGCAAGACCGTCAATTTTAAGTTCGCAGACAAGCTCTTGGCTTCCACATTCTTTTTCAACTCTTTCATACCATTTTCTTAAATCTTCGTAGTTGTTAGAGTTGTCCAAACTGTAAAGTCTGTATTTGTGTTTATGAGGTTCAAATTTTGTACTGATAGAACCAACTCTTTGAGTAGGACTGTCAGGTGTTATAAATAACGGATATTGTTCTTCAAGTTTTTTAAGTTCTCTGAATAATTCATCATATTCAAAGTCAGAAAGAGTCGGATTATCTTCAACATAATAAAGATAATTTGCTCTATTTATTTCATCCCTCAAATATTTCAAACGTTCTTGTACCATAAAATCATTTTATCATATAAATTTTTAGATAAAATATAATAAGATTTAAATTAACTACCCTTGTTACTTATTTTTTATTTCAAATTAAATATGATATAATTTTTTTAAGGGAATGAGGTCAAAATGAAGAAAATACTAATTATTTGCATATTATTTTTTATGCCGTTGTTTGCTTTTGCAAGCGAAGCTCAAGTATATAAATTAAAAAACGGACAAACTGTTATTATTCAACAAGTTAAAACAAATCCTATTGTTACGATAGATACTTGGATAAAAACAGGTTCCATTGACGAAACAGATAAAAACAATGGGGTTGCTCATTTTTTGGAACATTTGTTTTTTAAAGGTTCCAGCAAATATCCTGTGGGAGAATTTGACAGAATAATAGAATCAAATGGCGGAATTACAAACGCAGGAACAAGCAAAGATTTTACTCATTATTACATCACAATTCCTGCTGATAAATTTGATTTGGCACTTGATTTACATTCTGATATGTTGCTAACACCTCAAATTCCATCTGATGAGCTTGAAAAAGAAAGAATGGTTGTTATTGAAGAAATTTGTAAAGATTTGAATTCTCCAAAAAACAAATTAACCAAAAACCTTGTTGCACTAACATACCAAACACATCCATATAAAAGAGAAGTCATCGGTAAAAAAGAAGTTATTGAAAATATAAAAAGAGAAGAAATTTTTGATTTTTATAACAAGCATTACGGACCTCAAAATATGATAACACTTATTGTAGGTGATGTTGAACCTCAAGAAACTTTAAAAAAAGTAGAAAATGCTTTTTCTAATAATCCTAAAAAATCAAAACAAAATTCATATAAAAAGGAAAAAAGATTAACCTCAAATGTAGAAAAAATAGCTTATGAGGATATTTCTACCGGTTATTTAGGAATAGGTTATAATACCGTACCTATGAAGCATAAAGACACATACGCACTTGATATTTTAGCCGTTATTTTAGGACAAGGCAGAAGTTCAAGATTTTATCAAAATATAAAAGATAATAAACAGCTTGCTTATTCAATATCAGCAGGAAATTCTTCAAGCAAAGATGACGGAATGTTTATTATCAGTGCAAATTTTCAGCCTGAAAATGTTTCTAAATTGAGAAAAGAAATAAATAATGAAGTTGAAAAAATAAAAAAATACGGAATAACAGATGAAGATTTGGCTTTTGCCAAAAAAGTTATAGAAAAAGACACTCTTTTTGCAAGAGAATCAATCTCGGATATTGCGGAGGAAATAGGTTATACACTTGTTGTTGCCGGAGATTTTAAATATTATGATAATTACCTTAAAAATATAAATTCCGTAAAAACCTCCGATATCCAAAGAGTTGCAAATAAATATTTAAAATACAGTGCAACATCAATATTACTTCCTAAAAAATATGAAAAACAAATAAATGAAATGAAAGTAATTAAAAATACCGAAGCAAAATTTATTAAAGAGGCTTTTGGCGTAAAAAAATATCAATTGGAAAATGGTGCGACCTTACTTATAAATCAAAATGATTCTAACGAAATAATAGGTATAAGTATTACTGCAAATGGCGGTGAATTCTTGGAAAAAATTCCCGGAACAAGTTTTTTAACAACTCAATTAATGACAAAAGGCACAAAAAAATATTCTTTTGAAGAATTAAGCCGAATAATGGAAGAAAACGGCATAAACATTACCCCTTCATCAGGCGGAGATAAAGTAGTTATAAATATTTTAACCACAAAACCTCAACTTACAAAAGCTCTTGAACTGCTTGATGAAATAATAAATAATGCAGTTTTGCAAGAAGATAAATTAAACAAAGACAAAACATCTTTACTAAACAATATCAAAAAATCCAGAGATATTCCTCTAAAGGTTGCTCTTGAAAATTATCAAACATTGATTTTTAAAGGTTCACCATATTCGAACACAAATAAAATCCTTGAAAAGACAGTACCGACAATTCAAATAAAAAATATTCAGGAATTTTATGATAAAGCTTTTCATCCTGAAAATATTGTTATTGCCGTAAATGGTAATGTTAATGAAAGAGAGTTAATCGGTTCATTTACAAATATTTTTAATGGTAAAAAAGGTGCTAAATTTGATTTTAACAAACACATAAATGATGTAAAACCAATAATAAAACCTGAAACAGTTGAAAATAAAATTGAAAATTTAGAGACAGCATGGTATTTTGCAGGCTGGCAAACTTCAGGCGTTACAAACAAAAAAGAATATGCAACTTTACAAGTTATAAATTCTATTTTAGGTGGAGGCATGAGTTCTCGTTTATTTAGAAATGTAAGAGATACCGAGGGTTTAGCTTATCAAATAGGTTCAAGTTATTCTCCGAACAGAATAAAAGGGCAGTTTATGGTTTATATCGGAACTAATCCTAAAACATTGAAGTATTCTGAAAAAAGATTAATGGAAGAAGTTAATCGTTTAAAAACAGAACCGATTTCTGCGCAGGAATTAAAAGCTGCAAAAGAAAAATTAATCGGTCAATATTACATAGGCTTGGAAACAAATCTTGATAAAGCTGTTACTTTATCAAATTTTGAAGCATCATCAAGAGGTTTTGAGTTTATAGATGAATACAAAAATCTTATAAATTCGGTTACTTCAACTGATATAATGAATGTTGCTAAAAAATATTTTAATGAAAATAAAGTTACTTCGATAGTAAAAGAGAAATAATAAATGGAACAAAGATTTGAGCAAATAAAACAAGCTGTTGAAGTTGAGGTAAAGTATTCCTACATAAATATTCAAGGGAAAACTCAATCTTTTTCTAAATTTATTTACTCAAAAATGAAAGAAGAATACAAAAATTCAAAAAATCCAAAATGGAAAATCCTGATGGAATACTTTGACCATTATGGAACAGAATCCCTAATAGCAAGAAAAAGGGCGATAAAAAGACTCATAAGAGTAATAAAAGACGAATTAAATCCTAAAAAAGAAGAAGTTACGGAAAATAATCTGCCCAAAAATCCTTCTGAAACAGACGTTTGCTATATAAAAGGTATTGGCCCTAAAATTGCGTATAAATTAAATAAATTGGGAATATTTACAGCAAATGATTTGATGTACTATTTTCCAAGAAAACATATCGATTATTCAAACATAGATAAAATATCCAACCTTAAAGAAGGAATGACCACAACAATTTTAGGTTATATAAAATCAACTCAAGCTTTCAATTCCAAGAACGGACTAGGAATTTGCAAAGTTGTTGTTCAGGATGAAACAGGCTCAATTACATTGAACTTTTTTATGGCAAAAGCTGGAAGATATTTGCTTGAAAGGGTTAAATCTCAATTTCCTAAAAATAGTGCAATAATGGTTTCGGGTATTGTAAAATTAAATTCTTATGACGGCAAATTAACAATAGATAAACCAACTTATAACATAATAGAAACTTTAGAGGATGAAAACAATTCTCTGAATATGGGAAGAATTGTTCCGATTTATGCATTAAGTGAATCTTTGAATATTAAAACAATGCGAAAAGCAATGTTTAATTGTCTTGAATTATTCAAAAATTCGATTACAAATGTTATTCCCGACTATTTAATAAAAAAACATAATCTTTTAGATAAAAAAGAAGCAATGTGTGAAATTCATTTCCCTCAAAATATGGAAATGCTTGAACGTGCAAGATTTTCTCTGGTTTTTGAAGAACTTTTTATAATTCAACTAAAATTGCTTGAACAAAGAGAAAAAACAAAGAAAGAACTTGCAACAGTACCGTTAAAAATAAAAGAAGACGGACTTGTGATGAATTTTATAAAGAGCCTTCCGTTTGAGTTGACCTCTGCTCAAAAACATGCGGTAAATGAAATATTGAATGATTTGACCAAAGAAGAGGCAATGCAAAGACTGTTACAAGGCGATGTAGGAAGCGGAAAAACCGTTGTAGCCACAATATTTCTACTTGCAGGAGTTGAAAGCGGATATCAGGGTGCAATGATGGCGCCTACAGAAATTCTTGCCCGTCAGCATTACAATAATCTTGTTGAATGGTTAACTCCGATGGGATTAAAAGTCGGATTATTTTTAGGTTCAAGCGGTAAAAAAATGCGTTCTGTGATGGAACAGGATTTAATAAACGGTCAAATGCATATTGCGGTAGGAACTCACGCACTTATACAAAACAATGTAGAATTTAATAATCTGGGCGCAATTGTAATTGATGAACAACACAGATTTGGCGTTAAACAGAGAAGCAAACTGACAAAAAAATCATTAGCTCCGCAAACTCTTACAATGACTGCAACACCTATTCCAAGAACACTTGCCTTTACACTTCATGGAGATTTGGATTTAACCATAATTGATGAAATGCCTCTTGGCAGAAAACCGATAAAAACTTACTTAAAAACTAATCATAGAGAAATTTATTCTCTAATTAAAGATGAAATTAAAAATGGACATCAGGCATATATTGTTTATCCTTTGATTGAAGAAAGCGAAACTTTAAGCGCAAAAGCCGCAACAAAAGAAGCTAAAAGACTGCAAGAAACAGTATTTTCCGATTATAAAGTCGGATTACTTCACGGAAAATTAAAAAATGACGAAAAAGAAGAAGTAATGCGTAAATTTAAGAATAAAGAATACGATATTCTTGTTTCTACGACAGTTGTTGAAGTTGGAGTTGATGTAAAAAATGCAACTGTAATGGTAATAGAAAATGCAGAAAGATTTGGATTATCTCAATTGCATCAGTTAAGAGGCCGTGTAGGGCGTTCTGATTTACAATCTTACTGTATTTTATCAAGTTCTTCAAAGCAGCCTGAAACTCTGGAAAGGCTAAAAGTTATGGAAGAAACAAATAATGGTTTTATAATTGCGGAAAAAGATTTGGAATTAAGAGGACCGGGAGATTTTTTAGGTGTTCGACAAAGCGGACTTCCGGAATTTTTGATAGCAGATATCATAAAAGATACCAAAACGCTTGAACTGGCACGTTATGAAGCACAGAATTTCTTAAAAGAGTTTAGCTTAGATGATTATCCAAATTTGAAATCCGCAGAGAGCTTAAATTCAACAGACAAGGATTTATTGTCAGCTTAACACTTGGTTCATAATAGTTAACAATATGTTTAAAAATAGCAAAAAATAATATTTAGAGGTTTTTCATGTAATATCGGTAGTGTTATATTTAAAGAAAGTGTGTCTTAATGAATATTCATGAATTGAAAGCATCAGTTATTACAAACAATGTAGCAAATAAAGCAGTTGATAAAAAAGCTACAAGCCCAATAAATACGATAGCTGAACAGAAAGAAGTAGTGAATGATAAAGGCGCACAAGCATTAAAAAATTATTTTTTAGGAACACAAAATATACCTTCATTTAAAGGTTTTGATTGTAATACAAGCGAATTTAACCATAATATGGTGTTAGTACCTTGTGCATGCTGTGGTAAAAAAATGATTAACGGCGGCGAAAATGTTGATAAATTAGCAGACGAGTTAAAACAATTAAAGGGAGAAGACAGAACAAAATTTATTGATGAAACTCTTGATATATACAGACCTGTTCAAAAGGCAATAATTCGTGGTATGAGAGAAGTTGGAGAAAAATATCCAAATAAATCAACAATGGACTTAGTACCAATTATGGCAAAAGATGTCCAAGGAATTATGAAACGTGGACAAATAGCTGTATTAGATGATGTTGATAAAGAAGCAAAAGAACATTATGGTGAAAATAATAAAGTTTCTAACTACATACAATCTCAAAGAAAATATGTAAATGGTTTAGAACATAACAGTAAATTTAACAGAGATAATTTCATAGCAACAATGGATAAAATCACAACAGAATTAGGTGATGAACATGCCAAAGGACATGTGTTAAATGTTGCAATCGATATGCCATTTGAAGATGATTTTTACAGTAAGATGACTAAAAAAGTAAATGAACCAAGAAAATTTATTAGAGGTTTATTTGCAAATGCTGTTAAAACAGCTGAACACATTCACCCAAGATCATTGGGCGGTCCTAACAGCACAGAAAACTACATGAGTGAATGTAATGAATGTAATGAAAAAAGACAAAATTATGATTTAAATACTTATTGGCAAACAAGATATCCTTCAATGCCATATAACGTACAACAATTCTGCGATGCAGTTACAGAAAACGTTATTAATGATAAAATCGGACCTCACTTTGTAGATTATCCAAAAGATTTGAAAGTTGCAGTTGAATCTGAAACAAAAGGTTCTATAACATTAAAAGTTTTAAATCCTGAAGAAATCAATAAGAAAAGAGAAGAAAAAGGTTTAAAACCAATTGCGCAACCTACAAAGGAAAATGTAGACAGAGCAAGACAAATTGCAAACAGAAGAAAACCTGAACCTCAAGGTCCTGTTATAAAACCTCATGCTCCAGTTAAACCTCAACCTGTAAAAACAGAAACAGAAAAAGCAGCGTAGAAAAAATATTATAAATATAAAAAAGAGATTTTGAATTAAATTCAAAATCTCTTTTTTACTAATCATCAATTATTCTAAATTTCATCCCGCTTTGAACGTTATAATTATTATCAAAAGGAAAATCAAAATTCGATGTATTTATCGGAGGAGTAAAACCTGTGGGCATGCCGGTAAATCTATTAAAAAAACTTTTTTGTCTGATTGTATTATGATACGGACTATAATAACGAGAATTTGAATTATCTCTCAGAGCCCTCTGTAAGGCTCTGTAACGAGAGATTTGATTCCCCGATTGAATTGCACCGAATGTTGCCTCTTCCATGCGATTAAGACGTTGTGAAGGGGTTTCTGTCATGAAATTATGATTAAGAATCTTTCTTTCTAAATTATTAAAAGCTCGCTGCGAATAATGATTTCGATTTTGAGAAAAAGATTGAGGGTAATTTTGATAGTAAAAAGGTTTTGGAATATATTGTTCTGTAGAAAAAGAATAATCACAATATCCTTCATGAGCTACCAAAAATAAAATTACAAATAAAAATACTTTTTTCATAATTTAAATTTTTATGAAAAAAGTATTTCTGTTAATTAGTCAACTGAACTATTTATCTATTAACTGAATAGCTTAAATCCTTTTTCGATATTATTTTCAATTAATGATTTTACGGAATCATATTCTTTGTTACATGCTGATAATTCAGTATTTGCTTGAGTCATTTTTAAGTCGAGTATTTTTTCTCTCTTTGATATTTCAGCAGTTGCTTTATCATAATCTGCTTTTGCTGCAGCTATTGCTGTATCTCTTGCAGAATAATCGGTACCATAAATACTTTCATATTCAAAGTAATATTCTGTTGATTCCTCCTTATACGTTCTTGGTAATTCTGTTGTAGGCCCTGACACAAGGACAAGATCACCGGACTGAATAAGTGCTGCGATTTGATCTGCTGTCATATTATCAATCATTGCTGTTGTATATGTAGTACCAGTACCACCGCCATTATTATTTGGTTCTTCAGAATCAATACTTGCTTCACCATAATATTCCCATTCATATACATCAGTATATGTTGGAGTAGTAACATATTGAGG
>CADCPD010000140.1 GCA_902803265.1 uncultured bacterium
GCTAAATTAGGATAATAATCATTTTGATATTTAACAACGGCAGGAAATTCTCTTATAATACCATCAGATGAGCGAACAACATTCAATGCTCCAACCTTTATATCGGAACTGCTTAAAATTTGAGAAATAATAGCTCTGCAATTAGAGAAAGTAAATTTCTCAAAATCCACGTTTGATTTATTGTTAACAGTTAACTGAAATCTTGCAGGAAGATTTATTGGTTGTCGAACATCATACGACATATTATCAAAACTCATACCAGTCAAGACATTATCATACGAATTCATGGCAGAAGCTAAAGCTTCATCTGCACCTGTATCATTCTTTAAAGACGAAACAAACATCAAGTCAAAAGAAATTGATTGAGGATTTTGAGACTCAATATACTTGATTAAATCAGCGTAAACTTTTCTTGATATTGGCCATTCACCGTATTTTGTAGTTAGATACTCATAACTGGCATCATCAATAGTAACAATCACAATATCTTTATTAGTTTTTGAAACTTTATAAGCCGATTGAACTTTTTGACGAAAATCAAAAGTTTTATTTTCAACAACATTTAGAAAATCATAAATATGGGTAATTTTTAATACAAAAATTAAAAAACTAAAAATAACTGCAATACAAACTGCATAAACACCAATAGCAATAACCTTGTTATCTTTTAAAAATTTACTTATTCTATTCAAAATTATATCCCTATACTAATAATATTAATCACAATCAGTATAAGTTACACACAAAGATTTTGCAAGAAAAATTTTTGATAAAAATTTCTTCTCAAAAATATGATTATTAATTTTTAGGACATCGGTAGTATGAGATAACTCATCAGGTTTTTGCAGATAATTAATTAAACATTCTTCATGTATGTTCATAAACAATAAATCCCTCTCTTTTACAAAATGATTATCTCAAAATATGAAATTTAAAACATCAATCCAAAGATGAATAAGTATTGCATGAGACTCAACCAAATAAATGATTTAACAGAAAAACAAAAATATTAACAAATACTTGCTAAAAAAAATTTAGTATATAGAATAAAGTTATAGATAGCAAAAAGTGAGGTACAAAATGAAAGACGGAATACATCCTGATTATAAAAAATGCACAATTAAATGTGTTTGCGGTAATGAAATTGAAACAGGTTCAATAAATGAAAATATAACAGTTGAAATTTGTAACAACTGCCATCCGTTTTATACAGGACAACAAAAAATATTAGACTCTGAAGGTAGAGTTGAAAGATTTAAAAAGAGATATGGTCAAAAATAGAATACTGTATTTTATTTTAAGAAATTTTAAAAATTATATCCGATTGAATAAATCGGATATAATTTTTTTATTAAGGAGAAATTTATATGAACGACAATAAACCAATGGTAAAACTTATTTCCAAACCTGATAATATGTTAAAAACAATCTACACAGCCTGCAGAACATGTTACAGTGCAGATAGTCCTCAAAACATATACGAAGGAGCTGAAGACAAAGAAAAAATGCTTAAACTGATTGAAAGAATTATTTCATCAGGTCATTATTCTACAATAGAGCATATTCAGGTAAGTTTTGCAATTTCTAATGTATCTCGTTCATGTACACACCAACTTGTAAGACACAGACACATGTCTTTTTCTCAAAAATCACAAAGATACGTAAAAGAAAAAGGTCAATTTGATTATTTAATCCCACATACAATAGAAAAGAATGAAGAATTAAAACAAAAATTTGAAGATTTTATGAAAAAAATCTCAGATAAATATCAAGAATTTGTAGAAGCAGGAATACCGGCAGAAGATGCAAGAGCTGTATTACCAAACGCTTGTGCAACATCACTTGTTGCAAGTTTAAATTTAAGAGAACTAATTCATATAGCTAATTTAAGACTTTGTACACGAGCACAATATGAAATAAGAACTATGGTAAAAATGATGTGCGATGAACTCATAAAAGAAGAACCATGGCTAAAACCATACCTCGTTCCAAAATGTGAAAAGAATGGTTTCTGCGATGAAGACAAATCATGCGGAAGAATGCCTAAATTTGAAGAACTAACATCAAAATAAATTTATTCTGAGATTTGTCCGAAAAATTGCTGCGTAATAAGTTGCGAATACTTATTGTTTTGGTTTGCGGCAATAAGAACTTTATTATTCTTCTTATCAGATTCAACAACAGCAATCATACCGTTAAAATTACCCATAGGCATCTTTTTAATTTTTGCTGTAAACTTTGCGCAAGGAACAGTTTTTCCATAGGCTTTAAGAGTTGAATGAGAAGTAACCTTAAATTCACTAGGAGTAATAGAATTTCGTCTTTGTTTTTTTATTAAAGACATAATTTTGTCTTCCAAACCATCACTTTTTATATCTTTTTCAGTTAATAGAACGTCTTTTGAATCCAAAATAATAAATTTTTGTCCACTAACATTATGTTCTGCCAAAACACCTTTATAACCAAAAAGATTCATAGATTTATCAATTTCAAATTCTGAATCCAATTTAGAAAAATCACCTAATTCAGATTTTTGCTCTAAATTTTTATGATTTTCCATTAGTTTACCAACGTTTTGAGAAACCCATTCAGGTCCTCCAACAGAAACAAATCCGATAACCGCAAAGGCAATTATAATAGTTTTAAATATCTTTTTTAAGCATCCCATATTGAAATCCTTATTATTTTAAAATAATATGTATTTAGGGATATTATATTGATGACAAAGCAAGAAATCAACTACATAAAAAGTTCTGAAGTAAAATTAGAAGATACAACTCCTGTAATGCAGCAATATCTGGAAATAAAAAGAAAAAATCCTGATGTTATTCTGCTTTACAGACTTGGAGATTTTTACGAAACTTTTGTTGAAGATGCAATAACAATGTCAAAAGTCTTGGAAATAACCTTAACAGGAAAAGATGCAGGACAAATATTAGGCCGTGTACCGCTTGCAGGAATTCCTGCAAAGGCAGTTGATTCATATCTACAGAAACTTATTGAAAAAAATTACAAAGTCGCAATCTGTGAACAACTTGAAGACCCATCAACCGCAAAAGGTCTTGTAAAAAGAGGAATAACCAGAATTGTTACCACAGGTACAATCACGGAAAGTGAACTTTTACAAAAGGATAAAAATAATTACATATGCTCGATTATAGAAGATAAAAAAACAAACATTTTTGGATTTTGTTATGCAGATATTTCTACAGGCGAAATTAAATTAACTCAATCGACGCTAGATTTACTAAAAAGCGAACTTGCAAGAATAAGTCCGTCAGAAATAATTGGACCATCTAAAGATTTAAAAATACAACCATTTCAAATAGTTCCTGAACAAAAAATCGATTTACCTGATGAAATTGTTGAAAAATATAACTGCACATTAATACCAAATAATGTTTTTGAAGAAAAATTTGCATACAATAATTTAAAGAGTTTGTATAATACACAGACTCTGGAATCTTTTGGATATAAAGAAAACAAATTAGGGTTTAGAGCAGCTGCAGCATTATTATCTTATCTTTGGGAAAACTTAAAAGAAAATTTCACAAAGTTTGAAAAATTAACAACATATGAATTAAAAGACTATGTAATAATTGATTCCAACACAAGAAGAAATCTTGAATTAACCGAAACTTTACGTGGAAAAAATAAATATGGATCGTTAATTTGGGCTATAGACAAAACAAAAACAAATATGGGAGCAAGACTCTTAAGAAATTGGATATGCCAACCTCTAAAGAATATTGATAAAATAAATAACCGATATGATATAGTCGAAGAATTAGCATCAAAAACTGATATAAGAAACCAATTAAGAGAAAAACTTGAAGAAATATATGATATCCAAAGAATAGCCACAAAGATAAGCAATAATACAGTCACGCCAAGGGATTACATAAGCTTAAGAAACTCTTTGTACAATATTCCTGATATTTCTAAATTATCAGATGACTTAAATACGGATATACTGCAAACAGTTAAAGACAATGAGAACGAACTTTCTGAATTATGTCATATTATTGAAAGAA
>CADCPD010000141.1 GCA_902803265.1 uncultured bacterium
CCTTTTCTTGCTTTCGTCTTTTCAGACTACTTGAACCTTTACCTAAACCTTACATTTATATAAACAATTCCTCTCTCTTTTTATTGCTTTTTTTATATCTTCTCTCTTTACATTTCTTAATAAAACTAAATACGCAATAAAAAGCCTTTATTTTGAGATCTCAAAACAAAGGCAGAATAAGTAAAAGAGACATCAATAATATTTTGCCATATGTAATTTTTTATTTCCAATAATGGATATTGAAAATTATTTATCTTATAATTTTGGTATGAAAAAGTTTTTTACAATTTTAAGTTTACTGATATTTTTTGCAAATTCTGTACAAGCAGAAGAATTCACTCAAACTTTTAACAACTTCTGCAAAAATTTATTTAATCCAAAAACACAAATTAAACAAGAAATTAAATCAGAGAATAACAATGAAGACAAACCGTCATTATCTGCGGATGCGATGATTTTGTATAATGCAAATGACATTGACGCAGCTCTACAAATTTTGGAATCAATTCCGAAAGAGGATAGAACAGCTCTTGATTGGTTATTAATAGGAAACATATACCAAGACAAAAAAGATACAGACAAAGCAGCAACTTTTTACAAACAATCAACATTAACAGATATAAAATTTTATAGAGGATACTACAATTTAGCAAATTTATACCTTGAAGAAGAAAATTTCCAAGAAGCTATCAACTTATACAAATTAGCCATAAAATATAAGCATGATTTCGGATATGCATATTATAATTTAGGTTGTGCATATGTAAAACTCGGAAATCTGACAAAAGCTAAAAATTTTTTTTTGAAAGCAACACAATATAAAAATGATTTACCGGAGATATATTATAATTTAGCATTTGTATATAAAGAATTAAACAATAATAAAAAGGCCGAAGAATATTTAAAAATTTACAATGAACTCACAGCAAGAAAAATGTGATAATATAAAATTATGAAATATTTGGCTATTATAAAAAAACATTTATCAAAGATATTTTTAGCATTGATATTAATTTCAATAGCTTATGTTTCTATATTTAGACAAGACATTGCTATTCACCAATATAATAAGGCCGTTGGAATGTATTATATATATAAAGGTGATAAAGCATTAAAAATGCACGAATTACAAGATGCAATCAAGTATTACCGTACAGGTCTTGAAAAGTACCCTAACCACTACAATGCATGGTTCAATTTAGGCAATATATACGTATTATATGAAGACTACTTTGCGGCAACAGACGCATACACAAGAGCCATAGAACTTAATGATAAATATATGCTTGCAAGAATGAATTTAGGTATAATTTTTGCAGAAAAAATAGGAGACTTTGATGAAGCCATTGAGCAATATAAAAAAGTTATAAACACTAAACGAAGAGGTGTACATATTCCTTTGGTATACAATTCCGGAAAAAGTATCAAAATGAATAAAGCCATAGCCTACTACAATATGGGACACGCCTATAGACAAAAAGCAATATATCTGCCAAAAGAAGAATATACTCAATACAGAGAATACTTAAAGAAATCCGCAGAAGCATACGAAAACGCAATAGATATATATAAAAATGATTACGATACAAGCTATAATCTTGCACTCGTATATCAACTTTTAAAAGACTATAATAAAGCTGGTAAAAACTATTGCAAAGCCATTCAAACCGATTATATGAGTTTTGAAGCTCACTACAATTTAGCTGTTCTGTTAAAACACCTAAAATTCTATAAAGAAGCACTTGAAGAAATAGAAAAAGCTACATTGATAATCACATCGTCAAAGACTCCATATTCAAGATCATTATACGTATTAGACGTACTAAATGATATCTCTGTATCAGCTTTTATGCAGGCAAATGATGAAAAAGAAAACGAACAAGAAAATATAAGCAGTAATCAAGACAATCAAAACAAAGAAGATACAAAAAGCAGCATAAACTACAATGAAGATGATGTTGCTATGGGTCTTACAAATGGCAAAATCGTCATTAATGATAAACTCAATGAAATTATTAACGAAAAACTAAAACATTGTCCTGAAGAACTTTTCAAAGATGAAGACTAATATAGACAAATATTAAAAAGAGATTTAAAACCTTGAAAACAATAGCATACTTATCAAGTTATAAACCACTAAAAAGAGAGTTTTTCAATGAAATTGAAGAACAGAAAGTTAATATTGAAAATTATGCATTTCAATACGACCTACAAATTGAAAGATTTTTTTCAGAAGATTTTGAATCAAATGATACATCAAAACCAGTCTTACTTGGAATAATACATGATTATTATGACTCTGTAAAATTAATAATTGCACAAAATCAAAATTCTATAAGCAGAAATGAAGACTTTAGATATTGGATTTTGGACGAATTAAAAAGATTAGACATTAATATTATATTCTTAGATAATTCTGATATAAAAATACAAAACAAAAATATTCTCCAAAAAACAATTGAAATAAAAAACAAGATAAAAGAAATCCCATCACTTCCGCACGTTGTAACCAAAGTGATGGAAGTAATGCAAGATGATAATTCTTCTGCTTCAACACTTTCAAAAATTATAGCCGGTGACTTAGGTTTAACCTCAAAAGTATTGAAAATCGTTAATTCTGCAGTATATGGATTTGAAAAACAAATAACCTCAATTCAACAAGCAATTGTTGTGCTTGGATTTACTACAATAAGAAATATCTTAATTTCAGCAGAAATATTTAAAATCTTTTCCCCTAATAAAAATAGCATTTTTGACTACGAAAAATTTTGGAAACATAGTATTTTAACCGCACTTGGCTCAAAATTTTTGATAAATAATCTTGATAAAAATGGCAACACAGATATATTTTCAATAGCATTTTTGCATGATTTAGGAAAATTAATTCTGGCACAATACGATTACGACAACTATTTAAATGTCTATGCACAGCTTGAAAGCCAAGAAGATTACAAAACAAAATTCAAAATTGAAGAAGAAGCTTGCGGAATAAACCATTGCGAAATAGCGTACAGCGTTATGAACAATTGGAACTTACCTACCGTATTTTCGGAAGTCTGCTTGTTTCACCATACTCCGCAATTAAGTCAAGATTATGAATATATATGCAGCATTGTATATATAACTGATACAATAGTAGCTGATGTTTTAAAAGGTAAATTACTTGACACAAAACCATTTGCAGAGGATACTTTAAATAGGTTCAATATATCTCAGAACGATTTAGAAATGTTATATAACTACATTATTGAGCAAGCAGAAAAAGTAGAAGATATTAAAGGATTTTTTAATTAATGAGTAAAGAATTAAATTTATTATCAAATATTTCTGATGTATTTTCAAAAATAAAATATGGAGAAAATTTTACGGAAGAAGTTTCTGAAATTCTAAAATCACATATTGATTCTTCAGAATTAAATATATATGTGTATGATAAATCTACAAATTCTCTTCGTAATTTTTCAAAAAGCTGGGTAGTTATTGACGAAAAAATTGAAGATAAACATTCAAAAGAAATTTACGACTCATTTAAAAATTTTGGAGATTTTAAGTTTATATTTAATGGAAAAGGATATAGTGATTTAGACTCAGATATAAATTTGCAAGCTAAAAATACGTTATTCTATCCGTTAATAAAAAATGCAAAAAATTACGGAATTATGGAAATAAGTTTTGATAATTCGTCAAAATTAACAAAAGATTTTATAAAAGCAATACAAGTATTATGTACTGAAATATCTCTAATAATACAAAACAAAATTTTGTATGAAAAAATGGAAAAGAACGTAGATTTCCATGATGCAATGAAAAATATTGCAAAAATCATAGAAACGCAATACGAACTTAGTTACATAATTCCGCTTATCGGAGAAATGATAGATAAATTTATAATTGAGCACCTGATTTATATATTCTTAAAATCTGATGACGGAACAAAGTACAATCTTGTTTGGCCGATGGCATGCAGAGACAAAAAAATATTAAATGCATTACCAAGACTTGATGAAGAACAAAATTACTTTTTAACAGATCAAGACAGAATAGGTATATTCCCGTTAATGGGAGAAGATAATAAAATTCTTGGTTGTGTAGTTGCACACAGTAATATTGATAAATTAAGCGTAAAAGAAATAGAATATTTAGATCAATTAACAAAACAAGCTGCGGCAACGATTACAAGAGCAAATATTTATGCAGAAGTATTAAAGCATGCAACACTTGATGCATTAACAGGAATAAATAACAGACATCAATTTGAAGTACGATTAAAACAAGAAGTAGCATCTTCAATGAGACAAAATATTCCTTTGTGTGCAATAATGCTTGATATAGACTTTTTCAAGAGTGTAAATGATACCTACGGACACGCTGCAGGGGATACTGTTTTGAAAGAAGTTTCTTCCGTTATAAAGAACAGTTTAAGAGAATCTGATATTCCAAGCCGTTACGGTGGTGAAGAATTTGCTATATTATTACCATTTACAAAACTTGAAGAAGCTTATGGTGTAGCGCAAAGATTAAGAGCTGCAGTAGAGCAGCATGAAATAGATATATCTGAAGTCAGTGATTACGATAAAATCAATGTAACAATAAGTGTCGGAGTAAGTGAGTTTGACAGAAAGCAGACAGGCGAAGAACTGTTTAGAAGAGCAGACAAAGCCTTATATTCCGCAAAAACACATGGTAGAAACAAGGTTGTAATTTATTCAAAATGATAAACAACACGATAAAAATAACTTGCAAAAATCTTGATGATACAGCACATCTTGCCGAAAAATTTTCAAAACACATACAGAATGGTGTTTTTGTATGTTTGTTTGGTGAAATTGGTGCAGGCAAGACAGCTTTTGTAAAATTAATCGCCAAAGAAATGGGTATAACAGAAAAAGTAACAAGCCCTAGTTTTGTAATTTTAAACGAATATAAAACTCAAAATAGAATTCCATTTTATCATTTTGATTTATACAGACTTGAACATACAGGAGTTTCATCTATAAGAGAAGAACTTCAAGAATACTCAAAAAACGGTATATACACGTTTGTTGAATGGGCAGAATTTTCAGATGAACAATTACCTTTTGACAGAATAGATATAAATGTAACTTATAACAATGATGATTCAAGAAATTACGAATTCATATCAAGAGGGGAAAAATATTTAAACGTTATTGAAGGGTTAAAAAATGATTTTACTTAGTTTTGATACAGCGCTAAACAAGACATATATTTCTTTGTCAAAAGATGATGAAATATTGACTTCAAAGATTATCGAAAACACCGAAGATAACTATCATTCTGCATTTTTAATTTCATCAATAAAAGAAATTCTAAAAGAAAATAATTTAACACCAAAAGACATAGATTTAATTGGAGTAAATATTGGTCCTGGGAGTTTTACAGGAATAAGAGCTTCGCTAACGGTAGCAAAAGTAATGGCTCAGGAACTAAATATAAAAATTATACCTGTAGAAAGCTTAAAAATATTATCAAAATTAAATGATACAGAAAAAGAAACTCTTGTCACACTAGATGCAAGACGTTCAATGGCATATGTTTATACTAAAAAAGATAATAATATAGAATCTATGTCTATAGAAGATTTAAAAAACATAATTAAAGAAAAAGATTATTTTATAATTTCTGATAAAAGCATGGCAGAAATACTAAATTTAAAAGAAGCTTTGATATACGAAAGCAAAGATTTTGACTTAGGTAAAATTTTAAATAAAATTGCATACGAAGAAAAAGATAATGCAATAATTGCGAACGAATTAAAAGCACTTTACATACAACCTCCTCCAATTTATGTAAAAAAATAATTTTATACTTGCCATAATAAATATCTATAATAAAATGAGTATATGGGCGAAACATGTAAAAACTGGACAGAGTGGTTATCAAAAACAAGATTTGCATCTCTAACGGAAGAACAAAAGACTCAAACTTTAAATTGGCTTAGTCTGGTTGGAGATATAATTATTAATAGTGCAAAAATTGAAGAAAACGATACAGTAATAGATATTGGAACAGGAACAGGTCTTCTTGCTTTCAAAGCATTGGAAAAATTAAACGGTACAGGTTGCGTAATATTTTCTGATATGTTCCAAGACTGTCTTGATAACTGCCAAGAATTTATAAATGCAAATGCTGAGAATATAAAAGGTCAGTATAAAATGCTTTTATCTCCTGCCGATAAAATCGATTTACCGGAAGGAAGCGTTGATAAAGCAATTATGCGTTCTGTTTTAGTTCACATTGTAGATAAACAATCTGCAATAAATGAAGTTTGCAGAGTTCTGAAAAAAGGCGGAATATTCTCATTCTTTGAACCGGTTATAAGCTCTAACACAAGATATTGGGAACTTGTAAGACCTGAAAACATCAAAAATTATGAAGCCTTTAAAGAAGCTGAAAATACATTTATGACAGATTTTAGTGATTCTCTATGTAATTTTGATGAAAACTCAATAGCGGAAAATCTTGATGCTGCAGGATTTTCTGACGGAGAAATTAATCTTGATAACGTAGAATCAAAATATATTGTATCTGCACCTATGATAGATGAGTGGTTTAATAACCCTCCTGCACCGGGCAGACCAACAATAAAAGATAGATTTTTAAGATTCTTCTCAGAAGAAGACGTAAGAGAATACATAAAAGATTTGAAACGAGAATTAACAGGCAGAGAAATTACTGTAAGAACAAAATCTATTTTTGCTTATGCCGTAAAATAACCTTCGTAGTATAATTATGTTATGCAATCATACGAAGATTTTATTTCAACAGTTTCACATGAATTAAGAACCCCATTAACAAGTATCAGAGGGTTTGCTCAGACTATGCTGCAATCTTATGATAAACTTGATGACGAGAACAAAAAAAAATTTTTAAAAATAATAGAAGAACAATCTAACAGACTTATTCACTTAATTGAAAACATGTTAAAAGTTCAGAATGAAGACAATCTGATTTTTAAGTCTGTAAAAGCAAAACCCTTACTTGAAGATGTTTTACAAATAGTTAAGCAACAATACAAAGAACATAAATTTGAACTAAAATACAATGAAAAATTGCCCAAAATTTTTGTAGATACAGATAAATTTCAACAAGTTATGACTAATTTAACTGAAAACGCAGCAAAATATTCAGAAAAAGGAACAACCGTAACATTAACGGCTGATTTTGGGGCAAAAGAAGATTATATATCAATAAAAGTAACTGATGAAGGTGTTGGAATAGACGAAAAAAACATTGAAAAAATATTTGAAAAATTTTCAAGAATAGACAATCCTCTAACAAGAAAAGTACAAGGTTCGGGATTGGGATTATATATAACTAAAATGCTTGTAACAAAGATGAATGGCAAAATTAATGTAAAAAGTTCAGAAAAAGGAACAACATTTGAAGTAGAAATTCCAAGTGAAAACATAGAAAAACAGGCAAGAGAAAAATGCTCACAAACACATTAATAATTGATACCAGAAAAGAGCTTCCAGCAAAATATAAAAAAATTCTTGAAGACAGTAACAACAAAGTTACAATAACATCTGATATCAAAAAAGCACTAGATATTATAAAAAATAAAGAACCTGATTTGATAATAATTTCTGACAGCATAGAAGAAGCTTTGCCTGATTTTTGTGCAAAAATCAGAATCTTAACTTACAACATGCGACCTGTTATAATTGCGACATCAAAATCAGCAGAAACAGAAGATAAGATTAATGTTCTGAAAGCAGGAGCCGATGATTTTATATCAGAACCAATAAACAGCGAAGAATTTAAAATGAGAATTATGGCTCACATTAGACGCGAAACAGAATCATACATTGACTTACAAACAAATTTACCAAACGGTAACTATTGTATGAGAGCTCTAAAACGAATTTTAACAGAAACTTCTCAATGGGGAGCTCTTCTTATTAAAATAAATGAATTTGACGTATACAAGAGCGTATACACAGAATTAGCATCAGATAAATTAATCAAAACATTTTCTGCATTAATGACATCAGGTCTTGATGAAAATGATTTTTTAGGGGCTGTAAGTGAAAATCAGTTTTTAATAATAACAAACCCATATAAACTTGAAAAAGCGGCTTCTTTTTTAACGTTTGCATTTGATTCAGTTAAAGAAAAATTTTATTCAATTGAAGATGTAAAACGCGGATACATGCTTATTCAGGGAAATGAATATGCAGGAAAAAGAGGAGAATTCGTTTCTATTTCTATCGGAGGAATATCAAGCGAATTTTCACAATATGATAGCGTAGAATCAATATTGAAAGATTTAATGTCAGCAAATTCTCTTGCTAAAAAGCCAACGGAATCAAGTTACTTAATTCAAAGACCAAAAATATCAACTCCAAATTCTGTTATCAGAAAAGAAGAAAATAAAAAAATTCTGATAATAGAAGAAGATACCGCAATGCAAGTTTTACTTTCAGAAACATTAAAACTGGAAGGCTACGAAACAAGAATGCCTGAAATGATAATGAATTTTGATGAATATCAACCTGCCGTAATAATTCTTGATGCGGGTTCTAATAACGATACTAACGGAATAGTTCTTTGTAAACATCTAAAAGAAAAGAAATCTTCTTCAAAAATAATAGTTACTTCAAATTCTCACGATAAAGAAGAAATTTTAACTGCAGGAGCCGATTTTTATCTTCCGAAACCATACGAAATATCAACACTCATCAAATGGGTTAAATATTTTATGAAAGAAGTTAACGAATAGAAAAATTCTAATTTTCAGCTTTTAAAAGTTCTTTTCTTGCTTCTTCCGTCATTTGTTCTTCTGTATAACCACAAGGTAAATCCATATTTTCCTTAAATCCGAAACCATATTGGAAACAAGACGGAATTTGAGAAACCACTTGTTCGTATTCACCCATAACAGAATTTACCCAATGTGGAGTTTTTGGAGGAATAACAGCAAGTTCACCTTCTCTTAAAACTTTTATTTGAGGTTTACCGTTTCTTACAACAGTTAATGCAGCTGAACCACTTGTAATCATATAAATTTCAGTTTGAGATTTTTCTTTAGTACCCGGATGAGTATGAAGATGTTCACCTTTTCTCAATGCAGACATAGGAGTAGGATCTTTTCTGTTTGCCTGAACAATTGAAGTTCCGATAGAAGTTGCACCTTTTAAACTGCCCAAAGCTGTTGAATTTGTAAGCCAGCAGCTTTTTTCCTGATTCCAGTTATTAACTTTGTCTTCAAAAGAATATATAGCTGCATTGTCATTTATAAATTTTAAACCAGTAATATCGTAACCGGCTTTATTTTGGAATTTCCAAGCATTTACAACAGATTCTTGTTCTTCACCTCTTATATCTGTTTTTTGGTTCATTAAATCACGTAATTCCCATTCTGATTCATAGTTCTTTTTCCAGAACATATCTTCAGTATGCTTTTTATTATTAAAAACAATATCCGCATCTTTTAATTTTTGAACAGTTGATTGAGCCATACCATTAGTATGAGTTCTTAAAGCAACTTTTGCATCAATTTTAGTTTTTCTGACTTGCTTATAAACAGGTTCAATTGCATTTAAATCCCAGTCATTGAAACCTTTTTTTGCTAATTGTTCTTTTTGATAATCCCAAGTAGGATAATGTTCAAATTTAATAAAACCGTCTTTTGTATCTTTTATAAAACCATTATCTCTTAATTTTGCAGCAAGATAATTATTTTCATGTTCCATTTTACCGAAAAGTTTTGGTTTAAATTCGCCGTTATAAGAATGAGAATTTAAGTATGTTAATTCATTAAACTTATTTTTTAAATCAACATTTTCTTCATTTCTGCCGTGTTTGCAATACCAAGGGTATTCTTTCTTTGTCATTAAAATCTGAGGATAACCCGATTCAACGCTAACTTTTGCCTCAGTACCTTTATTTAATAAAACTGTAGAATTTTCTTTTATTTTAATTTCTTTTCCATCAATAATTAAAGAACCTTTAGCTTTTACAGGAAAAGTAATTTGTGTATCATATTCAAATTTATTAGTTTTATTTAAGAATTTTTTAGCATCGTTACCATATATAAATTCTGTTTGAGTTTCCGGTTCAACGATATATCCTCCGTTTTCAGTTTTCGGAATAACAATATCTTCTTCACCGGTGCTTACAATTGTAGCTTTAGAAACCTGAGGAGCATTACCTCTGAAATTAATATATGAACGAAGAGAAGTAGGCACAGAAGCATAAGCAGAATTTGATTTTTCACTTAAATTCTGAGAAAGTTGTCTGTTATTAGCGACTGTAGAAAGTCTGTTAAAATAAATACTATTACTTACACTACCTAACTTCATATATATATAAAGTAAATTAACCATAAAAAATTGCCATAACACATATATAAAAATAAATTTTATAAATCTAAATAACTAAAAGCGGATATGATCTGGGTGAATCATATCCGCTTTAAATTTTGTTAGGAAGGAAATTGGGTATTATTTTTTGGTTTGTTTTTGTTAGGAAGGAAATTTGGGTTGGGTGTTATTTTGGGTTAGTTTTTGTTAGGAAGGAAAAAGAGCACTACAAGGAGTATGGGTTTACACCAAGTAAATAAAGTATTCTAATACACGCACACCTGTGCTAAATAATAAACACACTCTAATATCATGTAACCAAAATATTTGCTAATGCGACACACAATATACACACACTTACAGTATACGCATAGTACAATATAATATTTTGCAACACAAAATAAATGTTATTATTAACCGAAGATGTTGAATGATTTGTCAGTATTATCACTGATTAATGATTTAACTGAATCATACTCAGTTTTAACAGCTTCGTGTTCTGTATTAATTTGAGCCAATTCTAAATCTAATGCTTTTTCTTCTCTAGATATAGCTGCTAAGCTTCCTGTATAAGCTATCATTGCAGAAGATGCTGCAGTTGCATTAGCTGCACTATTTAAAGCATTTGTGTACTGTAAAGCAACGGCTTCAGATTTCATTGCCATAATCATTTTTTCTGCAGAAATGCTTTGTGCTCTTACTTCAAGATCGTGCTGTCTTGAGGTTAGAGTCATAAGTCTTGCTTGGTTTGATGCTACACCCATAGTATTACTCCTTTTTTCCTTTGTATCCCACAATCCTATACAGGCCTTTTACACATATACCCCTATATGACTTCCTATATACTTTGTAGGATTTCTATTGTCCTAACAAATTCTATATCGGCACATCAAATTTAAAACTTTAGCCCGAAACTCCATGTTCATCATGGTTTTGCATGTATCGCTCAGTTGAAAAGCAAGTATAATAAGCGTTTTGGGACTTAAAATTTGTATTTACATTTCTTAACAAATCAAAATTATAAATTAAAATTTATAGACAAATAATAAAAAGTTATGGTAAAATAAACACAGTGAGGTAGTATTGGGAGAAGGGTTTAAGCCGTTAGGAATAAATACGAACAAGACTGCAAATAAATAAATAATATAAGGAATAAACATGCAAGATAAAAAACATAAATTATTAGAATACCCTAAATTATTGGTTTTTCTGGAAGAAAAAACTAATGATTTAAAAAATAAAATTGCTTTAGGTAAGAATTCTCCTGTAGGATGGAAAGAATTAACATACGAAGGTATTGGAATATTAGCAAGACACATAGCATCATATTTAATTGATGCAGGAATCAATAAAGGCGATAAAATTTGCATAATATCAGAAAGCAGACCCGAATGGGCATCCGTTTTATTTGCCTCTGTTCTTGCAGGAGCAACTTTGGTACCTATTGATATCAAACTTACCAAATATGAAATAAACTCTATTTTATCAAATTGCTTGCCAAGAGTTTTACTTGTTTCTAATAAATTTCTTGAAATAGCAAAAATAATGAAAGAAAATATTCCTTCAATAGAAGAAATTATTGTAGTTAATGAAGCAAGTAGCGATAAAGATATAAAATCTATATATGAAATGAGCGACTATAAAGATAAAAAGTGGAGACACAGAGGTCTAAATCAAACAGCGCTAATCATATACACATCAGGAACAACAGGTAATCCTAAAGGTGTAGAAATCACTTATAAGAACATGCTTTCACAGGTAAAAAGTATAAGCGAAGGATTTCCTCATATTAAAGGTAAAAAACTTCTTTCTATATTACCTATGAATCACTTATTTGAATTATCAGTGGGATTTTTGACGTTTCTAAATTTAGGTGCAACAATTTACTATCCTCAAAACCTTAAACCTGATAATTTATTCCGTATATTAAAAGAAAAACAAATATCATTTATGGTTGTAGTACCAGCATTCTTAAAACTTATAAAAACAACTATTGAAAATGATGTCAGTAAAAAATCTGATTGGTATAAATTTTTATTTAAAATTAAGTACAATTTCGCAAAATTTATACCTAGTTACAAAATAAGAAGAATGTTATTCCCTAAAATACACAAAAGTTTAGGCGGTCAATTTGACGGATGTATTTCAGGCGGAGCGCCTTTGGATTTAAATGTAGCTAAATTTATAAATACATTAGGTATAAATATTTATGAAGGATACGGTTTATCTGAAGCTTCACCTGTAGTATCAATGAATACACCAAAAGCAAATAAACTAGGCACTGTTGGAAGACCTATCTCCGGAGTTGAAGTAAAAATTGATAAAGAAACTGGCGAACTTCTTGTAAAAGGCGACAATATAATGAAAGGTTATTATGGTCAACCAGAATTATCTGCTGAAGCAGTAGAACAGGACGGTTGGTTACATACCGGAGATATAGCAGAGATAGACAATGAAGGCTTTGTAAAAATCACAGGAAGAATAAAAAACATGATTGTACTTTCAGGTGGTAAAAAAGTATTCCCTGAAGAAGTTGAATCAGTCTTAGAAAAAAGCAGTAAATTTACTGACGTTTGCGTTGTTGGCTGCGTTAGAAAAGGCGGACAAAAAGACGGAACAGAAGTTGTTACAGCAGTTGTTGTTCCTAATAAAGAGGTTATAGCAGAAGGGGAAGATTTATACAAAGTATCAAAACAAGAGGTAAACAATCTTTCACTTCAACTTGCGCCATATAAACGACCTGTAAATGTTGTAATTTCTGAAGAACTACTTCCTAGAACAGCAACAAGTAAAATTAAACGTAAAGAAGTTAAAGAGTTCGCAGAGCAACAAATATAACGTATACAGTAAAAAATCAATTAAATGGTATTTTAAAATTGAGTTTAATTGCTATGAAATAAAACTTAGGTAGGTAAAATGTCTATAGGGTTAAGACCACATCATTTTTTGTGTCTACAAGGATACAAAGGATATAATTACAACCAAACTCAAAAAACGAACTGGGATAAAATTTCAAATTATTTAAACAAACATCCCGATACCGATATAGTAATTTTGAGCGGAAAAGATGATTTATGCAAAAAATGTCCAAATGACGGAACAGGTTCAGCAACCTGCAAAGAAGACAACGTAAACGAATTAGATGAAAAAGTGAAAAATCTAATAGGATTGGAAACAGGAAAAACCTATAAATACAATGATATTTTAAACAAAGTAAAACAAACCATCACTGAAGACATTCATAAAAGTTTATGCCAAACATGCGCATGGTGGCAAAAAGGAATGTGCAGAGATACTTTTAAAGATAAAACTACAACTGCACCATTTTTATCTATGACAACACATGCTCAAAAAAATATTCAATCAAGAGGAATAAAATATATTCCTAAAGCCGCATAACTAAAACGGATAACTTTTAGTTATCCGTTTTACTATATTATTTAGATAATTTTGATAAAACAAATTCTATATCTTTATCTCCTCGCCCTGAAAGATTAACAAGAATTTTTTCACCTTGTTTATGTTTTGCTAATTTTAACGCATATGCAACTGCATGTGAACTTTCTAACGCAGGTATAATACCTTCCAGACGAGAGAGTTCATAAAAAGCATCAATTGCTTCATCATCTTTTATGACATCATATTTAACTCTGCCAATTTTATGCAGATAACAGTGCTTAGGTCCAACTCCGGGATAATCCAAACCGCTTGCGACAGAATAAGCGTTTGCTGGATTACCATCTTCATCTTGAAGCATTAAACATTTAAAACCATGTAAAA
>CADCPD010000142.1 GCA_902803265.1 uncultured bacterium
AAAAAAAGAAGTCTTTTCGACTTCTTCTTTTTAATGGTGGGCCATCCTGGACTCGAACCAGGGACCTCACCCTTATCAGGGGTGCGCTCTAGCCACCTGAGCTAATAGCCCTCACCGTTTATAATCATAAATTATCATAAACTTTTTTTTAAATCAAGTATTTTGTTTTAGTTAAATTTTACTATCCGGAATTATATTACTTATTTCACTTATGTTATACTTATTTTGTCGGAAAACTTTTATGAAATTATTTGAAATATTAAAAAAAATTTTATATATAATTCTTTGCATTTTGATAATAATTTATATTTCATCAAACATGTTTATTGTATGTTTTATAGCTCAACATATCCTAAAGCATATTGATTTTCAGGTACTTTTTTATTTCTTGTTCTCTATAATATTAATACTAACTATCATTTTAGGTATTTTTATAAAGAAAATAACTTTACGACAAAAAATATTCTTAACAATCGGCTGTATTATCTTATTTATAATTTTTGAGAAATTGCCATCTGTTGACAAAACATTTAAAATAAAACATTGCTACAAAACAGGTATTTGCGCGCAAGGATTAAAAGCCACAACTAAAGACAATATAAACTTTGTGATAAATAAAGAAAACTGCGAAAAGTACAACTATGAATGGAATAGCCTAAAAAAGACATGCGATTTACGAAGTGATAAACTTAATAAATCAAAACAAAATGTTAAATAATTCTCTTTTTTTGGAATTATATGTTTATACAGTCAGCTTAGTTTATTTTAAGGAATCCGCTATGAAAATTGACGATATCGTAAATACAGAGATGATGGAAAAGAAAGTAAATGCATTAAAAACTGCTATGCAAATCTCCACCAAAGCTCAAGAACTTATGCCAATGGCAGCTTCTTCAGGTGATGAGGCTCTTATTGAAGATATTGTAGAAATAAGTGACACAGCAAAGCAACTTTGCGAAAGTTTTGGTGTCTAAAACTTATTTTTTAGCCTTTACCTGCATATTATAAAGTTGTTCTCTTTTCTTTTGAATTTCAGGATTTGAAAGATAATCTTCGTATTTTGTCTGATAATTCAAATACCCGTTTGGAGTTATCTCTATTATTCTGTCTGCAACTGTATTTATAAACTGATAATCCTGAGACGTAAATAAAACCGTTCCTGTATAATCAATTAAAGCATTATTTAATGATGTAATAGCTTCTAAATCCAAGTGGTTTGTAGGTTCATCAAAAATTAAAACATTTGATTCTTCTATCATTGTTTTTGCAAACATACATCTTACTTTTTCACCACCTGAAAGAACAGTAACTGATTTTTCAGCATCTTCGCCGGAAAATAACATTCTTCCCAAATATCCTCTCAAAAAGCTTATATGTTGTTCTTGAGAATATTGTGCAAGCCATTGAATCAGATTTTTATCTTCAACAAAAAATTCATTATTATCTTTAGGACAATAAGAGTGAGTTGCTGTTACACCCCAAGTAAAACTACCGTCATCTGGTTCAAGTTTTCCCTCTAAAATATCGAACAAGGCACTTATTGCTAATTGATTTTTTGAAATAAATGCAATTTTTTCACCTTGAACAACATCAAAAGACAAAGCTTTTATTAATAACTCGTCATTTAAAGTCTTTTTCAGCCCTTTTACTGAAAGTACATCTTTACCTGGCATTTTGGAATATTTAAAATTTATGCTCGGATATTTTCTTGTTGAAGGTTTAATATCTTCAAGCGTTAATTTTTCAAGCATATTTTTTCTTGATGTTGCTTGTTTCGCTTTTGAGGCATTTGCACTGAATCTTGCGATAAATCTTCTAAATTCTTCAGCTTTTTCTTCAATTTTTTTGTTACGTTCTTCTTTCTGTTTTCTAATCAACGCACTTGCCTGTGTCCAGAAAGAATAATTACCTGTATATAGCTGAATATTTCTAAAATCAATATCTGCAATATATGTACAAACTCTATCTAAAAACTTTCTATCGTGTGAAACAACAATAACAGTATTTGGGAAATCAATTAAAAAATCTTCCAACCAAGTGATAGTATTCAAATCCAAATGGTTTGTAGGCTCGTCAAGAAGCAAAATATCAGGGGTTCCAAATAGTGCCTGTGCAAGTAAAACACGAACTTTTTCACTGCCTGATAAATCTTTCATCAAAGAATAATGCAAATCTTGAGAAATCCCTAAATCATTTAACAGCGATGCTGCATCGGATTCAGCTTGCCAACCGTCCATTTCAGCAAATTCTGTTTCAAGTTCTGCAACTCTGATACCGTCTTCATCGTTAAAATCAGGTTTTGCATACAATGCATCTTTTTCTTTCATAACTTCATAAAGATGTTTATGTCCCATTATAACTGTATCAATCGGAGTAAATTCATCAAATTCAAAGTGGTTTTGCTTTAAAACCGCAATTCTTTGACCTTTTTTAATATGGACTTCACCGCTTGTCGGTTCTAATTCGCCAGAAAGAACTTTTAATAATGTAGATTTGCCTGCACCATTTGCACCTATTAATCCGTAACAATTACCTTCTGCAAATTTTATATTTACATTTTCAAATAGAGCTTCCGTTCCAAAACGTACTGTTAAATTTTCTGTTGTTATCATAATATTAAAATTTTAACATAAAAATTTCTTATAAAATTTGAATTTATGATAAAATTAGCAAAAAGGAGAAATTATGAGCGAAAATTTAATTATAGATAAAGAAAAATGTATACATTGCGGACAATGCGTAAATGATTGTATAACACATTGCTTAAAAATGGATAAAAAAAATGACAATATTCCAATTTT
>CADCPD010000143.1 GCA_902803265.1 uncultured bacterium
AACATTAACAGAAATAGGAGTAGGTTTTAATCCCCAATTAATCCACTTTCTTATTGTCTTACAAGCAACTTCCCAAATATAATGGTCAAGCTCAACAACAAAACCGTTTTGTTCAAATAACGGAATAAAATCACATGGAGGAATAAAACCAACCGTAGGATGAATCCATCTTACCAAAGCTTCTGACCCAACGACTTTTAATGTATGCATATCAAATTTTGGCTGCAAATACATAACAAATTCTTGTTTTTCAAGAGCAGTATACATTTGGTCTTCTATTTTCTTATCATTTAAAAGTTTTGTTCTTAAAGCTTCATCATAAAATGCAATGTGTTGATTAACTTTAGACTGAATTGTACGTTTTGCAAGTAATGCTCTGTCGCACATTGTATTTATTGATAAATTTTTATCAGTAACAAGATAAACACCGAATAATAATACTAACTTTGTGATTAAACCTCTCTTCGCATCTTTAAATTCTGTCATCATTGTAGAATTGTATACTTCAATTTCAGCAAGAATTTTATCTATTATTTTTGAAATATCATCAACTTCATTATATTTTATCAAAAACGCAAATGTTGCCGCGAAATATCTTGTTGATAAATCAGATGTTCTAATATTTCTTCTTATAATATCGGAAACATCCTTTAAAATTCTGTTAGCATTATCATAACCATAAATTTCATTTATAACTTTAAATTTTGCAATATCCATTAAGACCATTGCGTAATTTTTTGTATCATTAAGAGGATTTGCAAAGACTTTTCTAGCTTCAAGCAAGAATTTATTACTATTAGGGCCACCCGTAACTTCATCATTAAAAGCAAATTTCATCATTGACTGATGAGTATTATCATATATTACGTTTACACGCTTTAGCATAATATATAAGAAGTAAAATATTATAATAACTACGCTAAATAATAATAACAATACATCCAAATTAGTAATAGAAATAAGAGTTGCCGGAGTAACAATCTCAACAAACCAATTATCATAATTAATTGGAACAAAAGTATTTAACCATAATTGATTTCTTCTATAAGACCAATAATTACCTAATCTGTATGCTTTTAAACGGTTTTCAACAACATTCTTCTTTGGAGCAATAAAAGTTGTCGAACTGTCAAAAATACTCTTATCTTTTTTAAACATAGAAGAAGAGTCTTTTATAAAAAAGGTTCCATCAGATTTAATAATATGAGCATATGCTTTATTATTAAAACTATCTATTGTAAGAATATGTTTAATCGTATCAATTTTAGCAACTGCAAAAAGAACAGCCTTAATTTCATTATCATTAAAAAGAGGTACAGCATAAACACTGTCAAATAAATCTATGTCATTATCAGAATTTGACTCAAGAATTCTGTCAAAACAATAATCGCCTTTTTTTACTTTATCCAAACAAACAGAAGATAAATAATTTTTACTTGAAGGTGAAACTCTACCATTTGAATCAACTAAAAACTCTTCGCCCTGTAAAGAAGCAATACCCCAATTTTTAAAATCATTACGATTTTTAACTTTTCTTGATATTAAACGACCATCAAAAGTTTTTATAGAACCGAAATTTTCTCCGGCATAACTAGAAACACTATCTAAAAATTGAATATCCGCAGAAATCTTATTATGGATATTATAAGCTGTTTGGATTGTAAATTCCTTAACAACAGTTTCAGCATCAACAATGTGTTTCTTAATCAAAGTCAAACAAATAAAAGAACCCAATATAAGCAAAGCAACAACAATAGCAGATAATAAAACAATTACTGCATCAGTTCTGGTACTTTTATCTAAGTTGGAATATTGATTTTGCATAAAAAATCCATATTTACATAATATTACAGAAAAATTATACCCCGTACAAAAAAGTATTTCAATATCTTGACAGAAATAGGAAGTAAAATATTAAGTAAGTTAACAAAAAAAGATATTGACAATTTATTATTCTTTTAATAAAGTATATCTATAACCGTTTGCTCCAGTGGCGGAATCGGTAGACGCGTCGGACTTAAAATCCGATTGGGCGAATAACTCAGTGCCAGTTCAAGTCTGGCCTGGAGC
>CADCPD010000144.1 GCA_902803265.1 uncultured bacterium
ACAAGAGCCAACTGTACTACCTTCAAAAATACCAGCATTATTGGTAAATGGTTCTTCAGGTATTGCTGTTGGTATGGCAACTAACATTCCTCCTCACAACGTATCTGAAGTTGTTGACGGTACTATTGCATTGATTGATAATCCTGATATTACAATTGATGGTTTGATGGAATATATTAAAGGTCCGGATTTTCCTACAGCAGCTACAATTGTTGGCTTGAATGATATTAAACAAGCTTATGAAACTGGCAGAGGCTCTATTAAAATGTCTGCAGTTGCTACTATTGAAGAATTACCTGGTGGTGGTGGTCGTCAAGGCAGAACTGCTATAATTGTTACTGAAATTCCATATCAGGTTAACAAAGCCATGCTTATCGAAAAAATCGCAGAACTTGTTAAAGATCAAAAATTAACAGGTATTTCTGATTTGAGAGATGAATCTGACAGAGAAGGTATGCGTATTGTTATTGAATTAAAACGTGATGCAAAACCTGATGTCGTTAAAAATAATTTGTTTAAGCATACTCAATTAGCAACTACATTTGGCTATAATATGCTTGCCCTTTGCGGTAAACAACCAAGATTAATGAATTTAAAACAAGTTTTAGAAGAATTTGTTTCTCACCGTGTTGAAATTGTAACAAGACGTACAACTTTCTTCTTGAAGAAAGCAAAATTGAGAGCTCATATTTTAGCAGGTTTATTGATTGCGTTGGGTTCGTTAGATGAAGTTATTGAACTTATTAAAAAATCTAAAACAACTGATGATGCAAGAGAAGGCTTGATGTCGAGATTTGGGCTTGATGTTGAACAAGCAAATGCAATTCTTGAAATGCAATTAAGAAGATTGACAGGTTTGGAACAAGATAAAATCAAGAATGAATATGATGAATTATTGAAGAAAATTGAAGAATATGAAGAAATTCTTTCTGACAGAAAACTTGTTCTAAATATTATCAAAACAGAGCTTTTGGAAGATAAAGCAAAATATGGTGATGAAAGAAAAACTCAAATTGTTCCTGAACAAGGTGAAATGAGTATAGAAGATTTAACCCCAAATATTCCTATGGCAGTGTTTATGACTAACCAAGGATATTTGAAACGTATTTCTTTAGATACTTTTGAAAGACAAAATCGTGCAACAAGAGGTAAGAGCGGTATCAAAACAAAAGAAGATGATGATATACAACACTTCTTTACCGCAATGATGCATGATAAAGTCCTATTCTTTAGTTCAAAAGGAACAGTTTATAGCTTAAATGTTTATGATTTTCCTGAAGGTCAAAGACAGGCTAAAGGTTTACCAATTGTAAATCTTCTTCCTATTGAACAAGGAGAAAAAATTACAGCTGTAGTACCTGTTAGTGAATTTTCTTCTGATTTAAATTTGATTATGCTTACAAAATCTGGCTTTATAAAACGTATAGAGTTGAGTAATTTCGCAAGTATAAGAAGAAACGGTATTATTGCTATATCATTAGAAGAAAATGATGAGCTTGATTGGGTAAAACTTGCAAAATCTAATGATGAAATTATTATCGGAACAAGCTGTGGTATGGCAATCAGATTTAGAGTAGATGATTTAAGACCTTTAGGCAGAAGTGCAAGAGGTGTTACATCAATGAAATTGAGAACAGGTGATACAATTATCGGTTGTGATATCGTTCCTCAAAATTATGATGCTGACTTACTTGTTGTGACATCTGACGGATTTGGTAAACGTTCAAAATTATCTGAATTTAGAACTCAAAACAGAGGCGGTATCGGATTAATTGCAACTAAGTTCAAATCTTCTTCATCTAGACTTGTTGCTTTAACAATTGTTGATGAAAATGATGAAGTTATGCTTGTTACAGCAAACGGTATTTGCACAAGATTAAAAGCCGGAGATATTTCTCGTCAAGGAAGACCTGCAACTGGTGTTAGAGCTCAAAATTTAGTTGATAATGACACGGTTGTGTCTGTTAACAAAATTGTAAACCCTGATACTGAAGATTCTTCTCAACTTCCATCTTCGTCTGATGCTGAAGCTAACAATGTTGATGATGTTGTACAAACAAAATTAATTAATCCTGAAATGTAGTTTAATTAGGTAATAGTATAATATTTATTTTTGGTATGATAATTATATGAAAAATTTATACAAAATTGATGATTGGAAAGACGTTAGTGAACATCAGATGATTGGTGAAATTTTACTTGAAGCTGGTAAAATTAATCTGATTCATTTGGGTATGGCACTGGATATTCAAAGATTTCAAAAAATGCCATTGGGTGAGATTTTTGTTAGCATGAAACTTCTTTCTGATGATGAATTAAATGCGGCTTTGGATTTGCAGCAGCAAATTGATAAATTAATCAAAGAAAGAGGTTAAAATGGAATATAAAAAATATTTTACTTTTAAAAATATTATTTTTTTAATTCTCATTGTTCTCTTTTTTAGTTTTATTCCAAATTTTCTTGATTTATTTATGTTGCTGTTTACAACATTCGTTTTAGCGTCTTCTGTTGAACCATTTGTAAAATTTTTTGAAAAAAAAATGAATCGTACTTTAGCAACATTTATTGTAATGGTTTTAACGATTCTTGCTACAGTATTGGTCTTGATACCAGTATTTAGAATGGCTATTGAGCAGACATATCTTGTAGTGGAATCTTTACCTCACCGTTTTATGGTTTTAAAAAATATTGTTATTGGTAATGGCTGGATTGCTGCAGAAATAATAGATAAGGTTGATCTTTCTGCAATTGCTGCTCCTACTGCTGATATTACTAAAAATATTTTAGACAAATCTTTATCTTTTACTGTAGAATTTTTTAATTTTATAGTTTTCTTTATCGCATTTTTTATGATGATGTTTTATTTTATCAAAGACAAAAATTACCTTTTTGATAAATTTGTCGAGTTTTTTCCTCTTGCTATTAAAGACAAAACCAGAGCTGTTTTAAATGATATTTCTGAAAAAGTTGGAGGATATGTAATCGGTCAAATTCTTTCAAATATTACAATTTGGATTATGGTGAGTATTGTTTTGTTCTTTTTTAAAGTTGATTATCCTGTTGTTTTAGGATTTATCGCAGGTTTGCTTGATATAGTTCCTGTTCTTGGGCCTACTATTGCTTTGTTGTTAATATTATTTACTGCATATCATTTAGGTTTTTTAAAGATGGGTTTGATTATTCTTTTATTTTTGATTATTCAACAAATCTCAAACAGCTTTATAAAACCTGTTATCTTTGGTAAATTTTTAGATTTGCATCCGTTGGCTATTTTGGTTGCAATCTTTATTTGTGCACAAATTTTTGGTGTACTTGGTGTAATTTTAGCACCTGCTATTGCAGCGACCGTTTGTATTTTGGTTGATGAATTATATTTGATACCTCTAAATAAGGAAAATACGAATGAGTAAAGAGATTTGTCTTTATAGAGTTAGTAAAATTAAAAATCCCGATGTGAAATTGTGGATGTGTTTTCCTTCTGTATACTCATTTTCACTATCTTCTTTGGGTTATTTGTGGATTTCTAAAGAATTTGATGAGCGTGATGATGTTTTTGTGGAACGTGTTTGTTCTGATACGTCTTCAACTTGTTTAAGTGTCAAGGAATTGGATTTTATTGGTTTTTCTTTTTCTTTTGATTTAGATTTCTTAAATATTTTTAAGATGCTTGATAAGTATTCTATACCTCTTAAAGCTGAGGATAGAGATGATACTTTTCCTTTTATTTTTGCAGGCGGACCTGTCATTACAGCTAATCCGATGCCTTATTCAAAAATATTTGATTTCTTTTTGATTGGTGATTCAAAAAATGTAAATACAACTGTTGTTGATGTATACAAAAATAATAGGGATAAAACTAAAGACGAAATTTTAAACATTTTATCAGATATTGAAGGTGTATTTGTTCCAAAGTATCCTAAACCTGTTCAAAAATCTACTACAACTTTGGATTGTTGTGTTTATACGCCTATTATTTCTGAAGATGCTTACTTTAAAGATACGTTTATTCTTGAAATTGTGAGAGGATGTTCTAATTGTTGCGCTTTTTGTTTGGCTTCTTATTTAAATCTTCCTCAACGAAATGTCGAATTAAGTAAGATTATTGAAGCTTTGGAAATAGGGTTGAATTTTACTGATAAAATAGCACTTTTGGGAGCAAATGTTTGTACTCATCCAGATATTGATGCTATTTGTAATTACCTTTTAGAGAAAATGTCAAAAGGTAAAAAGATTGAAATGTCTATTTCTTCTTTAAGAGCAGATAAATTATCTCCATTAATTGTTAAAACTCTTGTGAGAGCCGGTTGTAAAACGGCCACTGTTGCTCTTGAAGCAGGTAGTGAAAGATTAAGAAAGGTTATAAATAAAAATATTTCTAATGCACAATTTGTTGACACGGTACGAGTTTCAAGAGATAATGGTTTAAAAGGCTTAAAAGTATATTGTATGTTGGGGCTTCCGACAGAAACAATGGAAGATTTAGAAGATTTAGTAAAATTTGTAAAAACCTTAAAGACTGATTTTAAAGGTTTTGATTTGTCGTATTCATTTTCTACATTTATTCCAAAACCTCATACACCTTTTCAGTGGTGTGCAAGGGAAGATTCAAAATCTCTAGAAAATAAGCAGCACTATCTTAAAAAGGAATTTCATAAACTTGGTTTAAAGGCTTCTTTTTCAAGTGTTAAATGGGATTATTATCAAACTGTTCTTTCTCGTGGTGATGAAAGATTAGGTGATTATTTAATTGAAGTTTATAAAAATGGAGCAAATTTGGGAGCTTTTAAGAATTCGGCAAAAGGTTTGCTTGATGTTTCTGAGTTTGTTGGTGAATTTGATATTAATTCCGATTTATGTTGGGATATTATAAAAGTTAAACCCGAAAAATTTGCTCTTATCAGCGAACATAATAGATTATTGCATTAATTCACAATTTGTAATATGTTTTGTAATTTATCTATGTAAGTTATACAATTACTATATAACTTATATATGAGGTGTATTTTATGAAATTACATATGCAGATATTGATTGCATTGGGTTTAGGTATAAAACGTAATTGGCACATATTCTTTGGTCTTGTTGCTGGTGTTATTGCCGGAATTTTGCTTCAAGGCTCTGAAAATACTTTTATAATTAATTTTCTTACCTTTATTGGACAAGTATTTATAAGACTTATTCAAATGGTTGTTATGCCACTTGTTGTATCAGCGATTATTATTGGTATTTCGAGTGTTGGCGATAATAAATTATTGGCTGTTTTTGGTAAAAAAATGGTTTTGTATTACGGTATTATTACTGTTGCTGCAGTTACTATCGGAACAGTTTTGGCTTTATTGCTGCATCCTGGGCTTGGTGCTGTTGAATTTATTAATCATGATGCTGCAGTTGATATTCAGGAACAAGTTGCAGCTACAATTGAACAACAGCGCGGTAATATGCTTAATATGTTATTGAGCTTTATACCTAAAAATCCTGTTGAAGTTTTTGCCAGTGGGGCAATGGTTCCTATTATTGCATTTATTCTACTTTTTGCTGTTGCATTTGCAAAAATCGGTGAAATTAATAGACCTGTAGTTTCATTTTTTGAATCTATCTTTGCCGCAACTATGAAAGTTACAGATTGGATTATGTATTTTGCAGCTCCAGGGGTTTTTGCATTGACTGCTGTTTCTATTGCAAGTTATGGTGTCAATATTTTTGAAAGTATTTCTAAATTTTTAATTTGTATTTTTATTGCTTTTGGTATTCAGTTTTTTGTAGTATATCCATTATTTTTAAAGGCTTTTTCAAAAGTTCCTGTTATAATGCTATACACTGCAATGGCTGAAGCTATGATGGTTGCGTTTGGTACTGCAAGTTCATCTGCAACATTACCTTTAACAATTGCTTGTTGTGAAAAAAGAGGTATTTCTCATAAAATTTCAAGCTTTGTCTTACCTTTAGGTGCTACATTGAATATGGATGCAACAGCTATAGTTCAAGTTGTTGCTGTTATATTCTTAACTCAGGCTTATGGCGTTGCTTTAAGTCCATTTATGATTTTACAAATTGCATTTTTAGCTATTGTTGCATCAAGTACTTGTGCAGGTATTCCTGGAACAGGGCTTATCACCGTAGCTTTAATATTAAATGGTATGGGCTTGTCTCCTGAACAATTGGTAGCAGGATTTGCATTCTTGTTCACGATTGAAAGATTAACTGATATGTTTGCAACTATGCTTAACGTATTGTCAGATGCTGTTGTTGCTGCTGCAATTGCAGATAATCAAAATGAGATTAATTATGATTTATTAAATAATCCTGATGCTTATAATGAGGTCATTTAATGGCTCTTTTAAGTTCAAAAAAATATATTGCGTTTTGGGGATATCCTGATCCGGTTGTAATGCAAAATGTCAAATTAGATTATCCTGATGCAGATTGGCTTGATTTGGATGTTGATTTTGATGCACCCGATTTTAATATTTTGCCCGATGTATCATGCAAAATTATCAAAAATCTGGTAAATAACGCTTTTTATTATAAAAACAATATAGTAAAAGTTATAGCTGCTATCGGAAAAGAAAAATGTGATTCAGGCTGGTATGTAGCTCATCTTTTGAAAAAATTCGGTTTTGATGTAATTGAAACCAAATTTGAGCAATTGGAAAACAGAAAACCTATTATTTATTCAACCTCAAATCTACCGTTAATTGATAAAATCAATTTGATTATGAACTCTATACCCTCACCTATTAAAGTTGATTGTGAATATGTTCAGCCAAAATTTGGCTTTTGGGGAGTTCCGCCAAATGATATTGAAATTTTGAAATTATTCCCTAATGAAACACATGTCTATGGCTGGACAAGATGCTGTGAAGCAGGTGTACCTGCGGATTTAGATTTGGAAATGTTTGTAGATGAAGATGTCCCGACAGTTTTTTATGCACAGGCGTTTTGTGCAAAGGGAGCTTTGGCTAAATATCTAGCTGATAAATATTCAGGACTTTATATAGATATTGATGATTATGCAACAAATTCTGTTAAAGCTAAAATTGAAGCGTTTTTGAGGTTACGATAATGGCTATTTTTGTTGATGCAGGAACTACATATTCTAAAATAATTACTATTGATGAAGAAGTCAAAATTTTACTTCCATATTTTCATCATGAAAATGGGAATAAAAAATATTATATTTTGCCTTCAAAAAGTCTCCGTCCGCTAAATCTTAATATTACAAGAGCTTGCGGGCATATGGGAGGAGTTTGCGAAAATGAAATTGTGGCAATGTCTAAAGGTGCTTTGAATATTGTTGACCGTAATTCAACTATTCTCGATTTGGGCAGCCGCGATGCAAAATGGATTAGATTTAAGGATAAAAAATTTGCAGATATGGACTGGAACACATCTTGTGCAAGCTCAACGGGTGCAACTGTTGAAATGCTTTTAAAATTTTATGACATAAATGTTGCCGATTTAAAATTTAATTCAGAAAAATATATCGTAAATTGCGGTATTTTTGGTTTAGAAAAAATAATGGATGATATAGCTTCAGACACAAGCCCTAATGAGGCGGTTTCAAAATTCGTTCACGGTATTGCTTATAATGCTTGGAGTTTTGCTAAAAAACCTGATAAACTTTATTTATCAGGAGGCTTTTGTAATAATAAATGTCTTGTAGATTCATTAAAAAAATATTGTGAAGTCATTCTTTTAGGACAATTTATCCTTTGCGAGGGATTAATTAATGAATAATCGCGAACTTGGCTCATATGGTGAAAATTTGGCTAAAAATTATCTTCTTGATAATGGTTATGAAATTTTGGACACGAATGTAAAATTTTCTCGACTCTGCGAACTTGATATTGTTGCAAAATTGAACAATACTCTTTCTTTTGTCGAAGTAAAAACCAGAAAAAACAATGACTTTGGATTACCGTTTGAAGCTATAACAAAAACAAAGTATGAAAATATAAAAAAAGGTGCATATTTGTATTTGCAGCAAAAAAATATAAAATATACAAAGTTTCAAATTGATGTCATAGGTATAGTTTTAGAACCTGAGATTAAAATTGAACATATGGAAAATGTCGCTTATGAATAAACTTGATATAAAATTTTTTCAGGCTAATTTGAAAAGTTTTGTTATTGTTGATGACAAAAAGTTAAACTCTATTATTGTTTGGTTAAAATCAATTTTAGAAAATATTGAGTTAAATCAAATCGTTCTTATGCCGTCAAAATCTGATATGGCAAAACTTTTAAATGTTGGTTTGGGCACTATTCAAAATGCTTACAGGTGTTTGGAAGATGATGGCATTTTAGTTTCAAAGCAGTGCGTTGGTACTATGTTTGTTCCAAGCGGACTTGATTCTGATATAAGAAAACTTACTTCTAAAAAGGATAAAATTTTATCTGATTTCAAAGACTATATATTGAAATCTAATTTTAAAATAGGTGATCAATTAAAATCTGTCAGATATTATTCTAAGAAATTAAGTATTTCTACTGCGCTTGTTTTGCAAATATTTAATCAATTAGAAAATCTTGGTATTATCGAAAATTGCAGTGGTCAGCGTATTATAAAAAATTTAGATTTTATTTCGTCAAATACAAACAGTCTGACTCTTTGTGAAAAAATCTGTACAGATTTAAAATCTTATATTTCTGCAAACTTTAAAGTTGGTGATAAGTTACCACCTGTTTTGAAGCTTTCAAATATTTTTAAAGTTAGCAGTAAAACAATTCATTCATCAATTAAATTATTACAAAAGGATGGTTATATAAAACCTCGTTCAGGTAGATATGGGACCGTTATTATTAGAATTCCTAATGATAAAGTTTTTTACCAAAGACCTGAAACATCTATTTTTGCATCTTCATCAGAAACTTATGTTTATCACTATGAGCGAATTTTAAATATTATTCGTAAAATGATTTATGATAATTTTGAAGTTGGTTCAAAGTTGCCATCAATTTCTGAATTATCAATGTTATTGGATGTAAATCCGAATACTATAAGAAAATGTTTTGAGGTTTTAAAAGATGAGGGTATTGTTTCATCGGTAAAAGGTCGTTATGGCGGTACTTTTGTGATTGAAATACCGGATTTGGAATCAACTCAATCTTATCAATGGTTGGCTGTTAATACTGATTTTTAAACATAAAAAAAAGATGCCTGATAAATCAAGCATCTTTTTTATTTATTCATTCAAGAATTATAATTTTTCAGCAACCATTAATGTAGTTTCTGCTAATCTTGTAGAATATCCCATTTCGTTATCGTACCAAGAAATAATTTTAACTTGGTTTCCGCCCATTACACGAGTTAATAAAGCGTCAACTGTTGATGATTGAGATGTTCCAACATAGTCTGAAGAAACTAATGGTTCTTCTGTATAGCAAAGAACGTGTCCGTCAGCACCTTCTTTTAATGCTGCATTAACTTCTTCAACTGTTACGTCTTTACCAACTTCAAATACAACGTCAACTAATGAAACATCTGGACTAGGAACACGCATAGCGAAATCGTCTAATTTGC
>CADCPD010000145.1 GCA_902803265.1 uncultured bacterium
AACTGTTGCGCAAGATATTTACGATGAAGACGGAAAGACTCTTCTTGTTGCAAAAAACACTACATTAGGTCGTGAAGATATAGAAAAAATTCGTCATTTAAACCTTGAAGAACTGGATGTTCGTTCAGGTTTAACTTGTGAATTAGAATATGGTGTATGCCAAAAATGTTATGGTTGGGCAATGACAACTCAAAAACTTGTAGATGTCGGAGAAGCAATCGGTATTATCGCAGCGCAATCAATCGGTGAACCTGGTACACAATTAACAATGAGAACATTCCACACAGGTGGTGTATTCAAAGGTTCAGGTGCTATGAAAACAGTTGAAACCAAAGAAGCAGGTAAAGTATCTTGTAAAATTAAAACAAGAGAAATAAGAACTCGTCACGGGGATGTTGTAAATCTTTCTATGTATGAAACAGAAGCAGAAGTTGTAGGTGCAAAGAGAACTACAAAATATCATATTCCTGCTGGTGCAACAATCTTCTTTACTGATGGTATGGAAGTTGAAAAAGGCTTTAAATTGGCAGAATACGAACCGGTATCACAAGGGGATGGTTCTCGTTTGACAGAAAAAGCTACAAAAGATATTACTTCTGATTTATCAGGTGAAGTTTTATTCAAAGACTTTATCGCAGATGAAAAGAAAGACAGACAAGGTAACATTTCAAGAACAGCAAACAAACAAGGTGTTGTTTGGGTTTTAGGCGGAGATGTTTATAACTTACCAAGCGGTTCAAAATTGCTTGTTAAAGACGGTCAAAAAATGAAAGAAGGCGAAAAACTTGCTGAAACATTGACTATCTGTGAACATGGCGGTGAAGTTCGTGTTGGTCAAGATCTTGTTGTTGAAGAAACTAAATTTGAAGGTCAAAAAATTAAAAAGATTGTTCAAGGTAAAGAATTAACAATTGTTATTGCGTCATTGATGCCTTCAAATGCAACATTTGAACAAACTAAGAAAGAACAAATTTGGACAGTAGAAGCAACAGGTGAAAAATATATCGTAAAAGCTCCTATTGATACTCCTGTTGAAAATGGTATGATTATTGCCGAATTGATTAACGGAGATTGTTCTGTTGAATCATCAGGTGAAATTAAATATATCAATGTTGAAGTTGATGAAAACCAAATAATTACAAAATCAGGTGATGTAGTATTTATTCCTGAAGAAGTTCATCAATTAAGTAAAGATGCATCTTTGAAAATGGTTGAATCAGGAACTTACGTTACAGCAGGTACAGAAATTGTAAAAGACGTATATTGTCACTTAGATGGTATTGTTGAAATAAAAGAATACAATGATGTTATTCACGAAGCTGTAATCAGACCTGGTCAAATACATACATTATCAAGTGTTTCTGAATTAAAAGTTGAAGAAAACGAAGTAATCAAAAAAGGAACAGTTATTGCGGACGGTATAAAAGCAAAAGAAACATCTATCGTTACAATAATGGATTCTGAAATGGATGATTTGGATATAGATGATTTGGATGAAGAACTTGATACAACATTAAGTTTGGAAGAAGACAATATAACAGATCAACCAATTCAAATTCTTGTAAGACCTGTTCAAGTTATTAAAATTAAACCTCAAGAAGTATCAATCAAATTCGATAAAACAGATGAATTAATTGATATAGTTCCTGTAACTCAATTGCAATATAAAGACGGTGCAAGAGTAAGAAATCTTGATGGTGCTACATTAACAAGAACAAGTTTGGTTCTTCAAATGCAAGGATATCTATCACACTTAAAAGGTATGGTAGAACTTGATAAAAACAATGATTTGAAGATTGTAGTATTAGAAACATTAATCGTACGTCGTGAAATTGAAGGTAATGCTAAATTAAATTCATCTCTACAAACAGAATTGTTGGTAAATCACGGCGATGTTATTGAACCAAAAACTCCTGTTGCAAAAACACAAGTTTTGGTAATCAATGATGGTGTTGCTTCTATTAAAAAACAAGAAGAAGACGCAAGAAGATTATTGTTAGTTTGTGAAAACTTTGAATCAAAAGTACCTATTTCGACTAAATCACTTGTTAAAAAGGGTGATATGGTTAAATTAGAAGACTTGTTAACAGAAGGTGGAGATAAATCTCCTGTATCAGGTCAAATAATTGAAGTAACAAAATCTGAAATAGTAATCAGAGAAGGCAGACCATACTTAATCAGCCCAGGTACTCAGTTGTTAGTTGAAGAAAATGCATTGGTACTTCGTGGTGATATGTTGGCAACATTATTGTACGAAAGACAAAAAACAGGTGATATCGTACAAGGTCTTCCGAGAGTAGAAGAACTTCTTGAAGGAAGAAAACCAAAAGATAGTGCTATTTTGGCTGAATACGACGGAACAGCTATTATTGAAACAGATGATGATATGCCTAGATTGTATTTAGAATCAGAAGATGGTACAAGAACAGAAATTAAATTTGCTATAGATGCAAATATTGTTGTTCAAAATAAACAACCTGTTAAAAAAGGTGATCCGTTAACAAGTGGTCCTTTAAATCCACATGATGTTATGAGATTATGCGGACCTGAAGTTGCACAACAATATCTTGTAGACGAAGTACAACGTGTATACCGTTCACAAGGTGTAGAAATTGCAGATAAACATATTGAAATTATTGTTCGTCAAATGACTAAGAAAGTAAAAGTTCTAGAACCTGGTGATACAAAATTATTACCTGGAGAACTTGTTGAAATTCAAACATTTGAAAAAGAAAATAAAGAAGCAACAGCAAACGGATTACAAACAGCAACTTGCGAATATATGCTTTTAGGTATTACAAAAGCTTCATTAAATACAGAATCATTTATTTCTGCAGCATCATTCCAAGAAACTACAAGAATCTTGACAGAAGCTGCTGTAGACGGTAAAAAAGACCTATTGAGAGGTTTGAAAGAAAACGTTATCATCGGTCGTTTGATTCCTGCAGGTACAGGTTACCATCACTTGACTCATGCTAATGAAGAAAAAGATAAAGAAGCACAAAGAAGAGCAGCAGCTCGTAATCAAGCAAGAAAACCTTCTGCTATTTTAGAAGAAATTGAAGGAATGTTTGGTGCTCCTAATTTTACTATTGAATAGTAATTGATATAGAAATATAAAAAGCAAGGTTGAATATTTCAACCTTGCTTTTTTGTCATTTAATTGGTATTTTTATTTTATGTTTACCAAGAATATTGAAGCCTTAAAAAAAATAAATCAAAATTTAGCAGATTGTCTTATCGATGTTTCTTTTGATGAAGCAAGAAAATATATTGATATTATTAAATCTCAAAGTGATGACATTATTTTTATGAAAGGTGATGTTCCTTTAGAAAGTATTGAAAATCCTATAGAAGAAACATTTTATAATGTTCAAGCGAATATAAAAGGAAATATGGAAAAGTTTGATTTTATAATTGTTTTCGGCTTGGGTGTCGGTTATTTACTTGATTATGTATTTGAAAAATATGAAAGCAAGATTGTTGTAATTGAACCTGATATAAATGTTATAAGAACAGCTTTTGAACTTGTAGATTATGTTAAATATCTTGAAACAGGCAGAGTTTTTATTACAACTTCTTATGAAGATGTTTATAACTATATCTCTCAAAAATATCTTATAAATGATAAAATTGAAGTAGTATTTTTAAAAAGCTATATTCAATTATATTCTGAAGATGTGAAAGAATTTACAGAAAAAATATTTGAAACTTGTTCATTAAAAATTACGGATATAAATACAATAAAAAGAAATGCTAAAAATTGGGTATATTCAAGTATAAATTTTATAAAAAATAGTGGACAAACATATCCTATAAGTCTTTTAGATAATAAATTTAAACAAAAACCTGCTTTGATAGTAGGAGCAGGTCCAAGTTTAAAAGATAATATTGATTTGATAAAAAAATACTCTGACAGACTTTTAATTTTTGCTGTAAATAGAGCCCTAGATTGTTTATTAGATAATAATGTAATTCCAAATTTCGGTGTATTTACGGATTCTAATTTCATAACGCATACATTTAATACAAGTAATGAAAAACTTATAAATATGAATTATATAGTTGACATTAAATCTGATTCAGAAGTATATAATTTAGCTAAAAAGAGATGTTTTGTATATTATCCGAATAATTTTGATTTGGCTGTAAAACTTAGTGAAATTAATGAATATGTAAAACTTTATGATATTGCAGGAACCTCTACAATTAGTGCTTTTAATTGTGCAAAAAATCTTGGCTGTAAAAATATTATTTTATGCGGTGTAGATTTGGCGTTCAAGGGTGATATTCCATATGCAACAGATTCTTATAAAGGTTATATAAAAATAGAAAAAGACAGAGTTAAAACTCCAACAACTGAGAAAAAATTTGTATATGTTGATTCTGTAACTGGAGAAAAAGTAAAGACAAGGGAAGACTATGCAGTATTTATAAAACAATTTGAAAAATTTATAAAAATGAATTATCAACTAAAAATCTATAACATAACAAGTTTTGGCGCAAATATAAAAGGTGCTGAAAATACTAATTTAAACGAAGTTATGGCTAATTTGGAAATTCCTTTTGATAAATTAACAACAGAAGATATAATAAGTAAGACATTATATAATAGTAAATATAATCCTGTTGAATTGAAAAAACAAGCTAAAGAAATTGTTGATAAAGAAAAACAGATAAATTATGACATAGAAACAAATATAACTTCAATTTTAGAAAAAAATTCAGAAGACGATATGTTTTATGTTAGTGCATATAATATTCTTAATAAGATTTCATCAACAATATTTTTATCTCAAATATTACAATTTGAAATGTTAAAATGTACGAAATCAATAACTCAATTAAATAATGTTCAAAAACGGGCAAGTTTTGAATTATTTTTAGAAGATACTGTAAAAGTTATAAATCAATTAAATAAAAAGTTATCAGAAGTATAAAAATTCATCTTTATAAATGATGAAAAAACTTATTTAAATTTTTAACATAAGAAAAAAAGGATTTTCTTATGAGTTTTAATTTTAATTCCGTAAACAATTTTAATCAACCAGTAATAAAACAACCATCAAAAACAAGTGATGGCAGCGGTGGTAATACGGGATATTTTCAACAAGGTGAAAAAGACGAAGAAGAAAACGAAAGAGATCAGGACGAATTTGATAAAAGTATTTTCGATGAAAATGACGATGATAGCTTTATTCAAAAAAATGATTCTGATTTAGCTAAAATTATTTTTAAT
>CADCPD010000146.1 GCA_902803265.1 uncultured bacterium
GAACGCTCTGAATAAACCGGAAACAGGAATTTGATTTGCATAAATTTTTATATCTGCAACTGATTTTTCATCAATGCTGCCTTCTGCTTTTAAAGGCGCATTATTGATATACATGTATGAATCTTTTATATCAAGGGTATTGTTATCAAAAATTAAATTAATATTTGCTCCTGTTATTCCAAGATTAATATTTTTATTTACTATTGCACCATCACGAATTTCTATTTTACCGTTTGAAACAAGTTTTTTTAAATTAGATTTAACATTAGCATTTGCTTCTATATAACCTTTACCCTTTATTAAATTCAAATCATTTCTGACATGAACCGAATCTAAAAATGCTTTTGCGAGAGTAATTACATCCTGAAAATAGATTTTATCAGATTTAAAAATCATATCAATCTTAGGATTTTTACCATAATCAATTATCCCCAAAAGTTTTAATCTTTGAGTTTGAGTAACTGCAATATCAGTATCTAAATCTGTTTTAGTACCATTGAATTTTCCGTGAAAATAGCATTTTGGAAGTCTGTAATCTGAAAGATTTAATGTTGTATCATCAATATTTAAAAATCCGTTTATTTTTACTAAACCATTTTTTTCACGAACTTTTAATTTTGCAGCAATATTTGATTTTAAATCATATTGTCTATACATTAAAACAGGGTTTATAAAAGGAAGCTCGACTCTTTCAGGCTTATCGTCTTCTGAATCCAAACCTTCAACTTTTGGTAAGTATGAATTAATATCAATATCTGCTGTTATGTTTTTATTTTCATCACTGTAAAATTCAGCTACAGTCTTTGCCTTAACTACTTTTCCATTAAAATAACCTAATTTTAATTGTTCACCTTTTAGTTCAAGTTTGTGTCCTGATTTTTCATCAGTAATATTTACATCGTAATTATTCAATTTTATATTTGGAATTTTTATTCTTATTAAAGCCGGGTCAATAGGTAATTCTTGAGCAGTTTGAGTATCTTTTGCTACAATATTTTCTTCTTGTTTTTGTAAAATTTGTTCTACAAGAGTAAGAATTTTAAATTGTTTTCCGTTGACAATGGTGAAATTAAGTTTAGGGTTATTTATCTCTAAAGTTGGAACTTTTACTGTTAAAACAAAAATGCTTGGTAAAGCTACTCTTACTGTTGCATCATCTGCTGAAAATAAAGTTGTTCCGTCTTCAAATTTAACTGTTATATCATCAATTTTTATACCTGCAGAAAGCATTGGAGTTACAGAAATTTTTGCATTTTTAAAATCTAAATTCAAAGGAATTTGTTCTTTAACAGATTCCTGAATCATTGGTTTATATTGGTTTAAATCAATTACATTCGGAAGTACGAATAAAAATGCCAAATATGCAAAAATAATCAAACTACCTAAAATACTTCCTGTTATTATTAAAATTTTTTTCTTCATAAAGATACCTACCCCTTTGAAATTATTATACAGCAAAAAAAGCGTAAAATAAAAGGATAATCAAATTTGATTATCCTTATTATTAGGGAAAGAAAAGTATAAGATTGGGTAAAATTTTTATTATAAACCTAATTGAAGTTTATTTAACATAGCTAACATATCTTGACCTTGAAAAGCTGCTCTCTTTTCTTTTTCAACAGTGTTAACTCTGTCTCTGATGCTTACAAATGCAGCTTGGATATTTTCAGGTTTTTCTTTAATATCAGCATTTGAAGTTTTTTGAGTATTATTGATACCTTGAACACCTTGTGCTTTTTTTGCTGATGCAACGTAGTTATCTACGCCAACTTTGAATGCATCAACTATTTTTGATAAATCTTTTATTGAATCAGGATTAATTCCTAATTTTTTGCCTAAATCGCCGATATCATCTTTCAATTGTCTCATATCAACAGTTGAAGATGGTTTTTGTTGTTCGCCTTGAACTTGAGTGTTTTGTTGAGCTTTTAATTCTCTTTCTTTTTGAGCAATTAATTCTCTTGCTTGTTCGTTAGAAGTTACTTTTGAAGGATCAATTCCAAGAGCTTTCAATCTTTTTATCAAATCTTCGCTTAACTGATTGCAACCAAAAGATATAGCAGGAACTGCTGTTGTAAATTTTGAACCGATACCTGAAATTGAACTTACCATATACACACACCCTTGATTATTGACATGTGTGTTATCGGTATTTTTCAGAAAAACTTTATAACTCTAAAACAATTGTTAACAAATATTAAACATTAATTATTTTCGTTATTATTTTCTTCGGATTTATTTTCTGTATTTTCTTCTATATATCCAGTGTTTTCAGTATTTTCTATTTCATTAGATGGTATATCAGAAGTTTCTTCAGGAATTTCTGCAGATGGTTTTTCATATTGATAAACGCCCAAAAGTTCAAATGCAACAGTTTTTACTGATTTTGCAATTAAATATGATATAGTTAGCATCATATAATACATTACTAGAGAATCTATAATTGTTATAACTGCAAAAAGTAATGGATTTTTTAAATAAACCGGATTAGATAAAAATCCCAAAAGCATTAGACATGGTATTAAAAATACTGAAATAACAATAAAATACAGTAAGTAACATTTTATATCAGTACTGAATATTTTTGTAGCCAAAATATATCTGAAATATGTTAAAAAATTATCTTTAAATGCAAACATCCATGTAAATACAGGGAAATAACAATATAAAATGAACATGACAAATAATATTACGGCAATGGTTACATAAAAATATGTTTTAATACCGGTTGTCATGCCAGCAACAATACTTATTGTTAAAATTATACTTAGTAAGGTAATAATTAGAAAATATAATAAACCAAAAGCAACAGAGATTTTTAACCCTTGAATAAAATTACTTTTTAAATTCATATCAGGTAAACAATCTGTATTATCATTCATTGCAATTGATTTAATTAGAGAAAGCATATATCCTTGAGGAACAAACATAACAATTGCTGTCAAAAATGATAGCAGTACATAAAGCCAATTTGAACCTGTAATAGGATTTGGCTGTAAAAGATTAGAATAATTTGAAATTAGCGTAGAAATTAATATAAAAATATAACAAATGTAAGTTTTCTTTAAAAATTCTAAGTCTTTAAACATATAATAAAATGCTTGTTTCATAATAATATCCCCTTAACTCTTTACGGAAATTATAACAGGCACAAAAAATTTGTGCAATAACGATTGATATTTAAAGTATAGATATTGAAAGGTTTATTAAAATAATAAAACTAAAAATAATTACAGCTTAATTTTGTATATTTTTGTATTAAAAGATACTTTTTCTTTTGTTTGAAGTAAAATTAAATCTATGGAATTAGATTTAAATGAAGTAATAAAAGCAACTAATGCTAATGTTCTTAAAAACGAAACAAAACTTACAGAAATAGGTTTTTCAACAGATACAAGAACAATTAAAGCGGGTGAAATTTTTATTCCGATAAAAGGTGAAACGTTTGACGGAGAAAATTTTATTGAAAATGCACTTAATAGCGGTGCAGAAGGTTATTTTACCCGTAATAATAAAGTTTTTGATAACTCAAAAATTATTTTGAACGTTGAAGATACTCTTATTGCATATCTTGAATGTGCAAAATTATGTAGAACGAAAATTAACCCTAAAGTTATTGCTATTACAGGTAGCAGTGGTAAAACTACAACAAAAGAAATGATGTATTCAATATGCTCTCAAGCATTTAAAACACATAAAACCTCAAAAAATCACAATAATGAAATAGGTTTTTGTCAAACAATGTTTGAAATGCCTATTGATACTGAAGTTTTGATTGTAGAAATGGGTATGAGAGGTCTTGGTGAAATTGAACTCTTATCAAAATATGCTATTCCTGATATTTCAATAATTACAAATGCAGGAACTGCTCATATCGGTAGATTGGGTTCAAAAGAAAACATTGCTAAGGCAAAATGCGAAATTACGAAATATCAAAAAACTGATGGTGTTTTTGTAACCGAAGTTAATCCTATGGTTGAAAATATTGTTGAATTTGACGGACAAAAAATATTTTGCAGTTTAAATGATGTTGATTTTTTAGAAAAAAGACCAGATTATACAAAATTTTCATATAAAGGTAATATTTTTGAAATAAATGTTAGTGGTGAATACAACGTAAAAGATGCTATTGAATGTATAGAAGCGGCGTTTGCTATTGGAATGGAATTAAAAGATATTCAGCAAGGTCTTAAAAATTACAAAAACATTGAAAAAAGATTTGAAGAACAAACAGTCAACGGTTATAAAATTATCAATGACAGTTATAATGCTAATCCTGATAGTATGAAGGGTTTTGTAAAAAATGTAGTTGAACTTTATGGAAAACCTGTTTTAGTTCTTGGAAATATGGGCGAATTAGGTGAAAATTCCGAAAAATTCCATTATGAAATAGGTGAATATATTAATACTTTGAACAAAAAAGATATTATTGTTCTTACCGTAGGAGATTTAGCTTTAAAAATATCAGAAGCTTTAAATCCTGATATAAAAACTCAAAATTTTAAAAATACATCTGATTTGGCATGTTACATTCTTGCTAATATAGATAAAAGTTATACAATATTTTTAAAGGCTTCACGATCAGAAAAATTTGAAGACATAATAAAAATGTTAGAAGGAGATACTCTATGATAATGATAACGGTAGCTATGCTGCTGGGTTTGATATTATGTTTACTTTTTGGGGTTCCTTATGTGGATATTGTTAAAAAGAAAATGTTTAATCAGCATGTAAAAGATGTTGTAGCTGAACAACACAAAGCAAAAGATGGTACCCCTACAACAGGCGGAATTTTTATTTTTGCTGCTATTGTTATAGCTTCCGTTACAACTCTTATGCTTGCTCAAAAACTTACAACAACAGCTTTAATTGTATTAATTACTCTGTTTTTCTATGCTTTGATAGGATTTCAGGATGATTATATTAAAATTAAAAACAAAGAAAATGACGGTATTAGTGCAAGAGGAAAATTTTTAAGACAAGTTTTAATCGCATTACTTCCTGCAATATTTGTTATGTATTTAAAGGGTGATATGTCAACCTATTTGAATTTTGGATTTTGGCATTTTAATATTGGCTGGTTGTATCCTGTGTTTGTTGTGTTTATTCTTACCGGTTCGTCAAATGCTGTTAATTTAACTGATGGATTAGATGGTTTGGCAGCTTCTTGTGGACTTTTTGCATTTTTAGCATGTACTTTTATTGCCTATTACAGCGGTGAACATGAAATTGCTATTATTTCTGCTACAGTTGTTGGGGCCTTAATTGGATTTCTTAAATATAATAAACCGAAAGCTCAAATTTTTATGGGTGATACAGGGTCTTTAGCTTTAGGCGGACTTTTAGGAACTCTTGCTGTTATTGGTAAGTTTGAATTATGGTTAATTCCTATCGGTATTATTTTTATTTGCGAAACTTTATCTGTTATGCTACAAGTTTTGAGTTTTAAAACAACAGGAAAAAGAATTTTTAAAATGTCACCTATCCACCATCATTTTGAATTATGCGGTTGGAGTGAAAAACGTATTGTAATTACTTTTGCTCTTATTTCTGCAATATTTTCATTTATTGCAATAATTTTTTCTTACTTATTTTTTAGAGGATTAATATAATGAAAACGAATTGGTTTGATAAAAAAGTTTTAATATTAGGTTTATCAAAAAGTGGTATTGCAGCTGCCAAATATTTAAATAGTAAAGGTGCGGATGTTTATATAACAGAAATTAATGATGTTGCACAGGAAAAATATCAGGAGCTTTTAGATTTAGGCATTAAAGTTGAAACAGGTCATCACAGTGATGAATTTATAAAAGAATCTTATTTGGCAATTACAAGTCCCGGTATTCCTCCGCAAACAGAAATTTTTAATCGTTTGAAAGATGAAAAAGTTCCTGTTATATCTGAAATAGAACTTGCTTATAAAGAATCTTTAAAACCTTTTATTGCAATTACCGGAACAAATGGTAAAACAACAACAACGGCTCTTACAGCTCATCTTTTAAAAGAAGAATATAATGCTGAAGCTTGCGGAAATATAGGTTTACCACCTTGTGATTTGTTAAATGAAAATTTAGATTATTTTGTACTTGAAGTTAGTTCTTTCCAACTTCATTATAGTAACGCTTTTCAGGCTCAAATTGCATGTTGGTTAAATTTTACACCTGACCATATTAACTGGCATGGAAGTCTTGAAAATTATTTTAATGACAAAGCTAAAATTTTTAAATTTCCTCAAGCACCTGCCTTTGCTGTTTTAAATGCAAAAGACGAAAAATTGGTTGAATTTAGTAAACAATGTCCTTCAACAGTATTTTTCTTTGCTGAAAAACGAGGTGAAAATGCCTGTTATATAGAAAATAATGAAGTATTATTTATGAGAAACGGCAAAGTTGAAAAAATTATTGATGTAAATGAAATTCCTCTGCTTGGAGAACATAATTATCAAAATGTTATGTGTTCCGTTATTTGTGCAAAACTTGTAGGAATTTCTAACGAAAATATTGTTAAAGCTATAAAATCTTTTAAAGTTCCTGCACACAGATTTGAATTTGTAACAGAAAAAAACGGAATAAAATTCTATAATGATTCAAAAGCAACAAATCCTGAATCATCTATTGTTGCAATAAATTCATTTAACAATGGAGAAAATGTTGTTTTAATTGCAGGAGGAAGAGATAAAAATACTGATTTAACAGAATTTTGTGAATCTATTAAAAAACATATAACAAGTGTTGTTTTAATAGGTGAAGCAGCGGACAGATTTGAGGAAAATTTGAGAAATTCAGGATTTAATAATATTTACAGAGAAGAAACTTTTGAAGGTGCAATAAATAAATCAATTTCTTTAAATCCTAATGTAGTATTATTATCACCGGCTTGTGCAAGTTTTGATATGTTTAGCGGATATGAACAAAGAGGAGATGTATTTAAGGACTATGTCTTATCCAAAGTATAGTAACAGAAAACAATATTCTCCAAAATACAGCATAATTGTTTCACCACCGGATAAAGTTTTGATGGTGGTAGTTGCTTTTCTTGTTATTATCGGATTAATGTCAATTTTTTCCGCAAGTGCACCGAAATGTATTGAAGCAGGAATTAATCCCCTAAAATTTGTTGCTCAACAATTTGTATTTATGATACTTGGAATTGTCGGTATTAAATTTTTTGCAAATTATGATTATAAAAATCTTGTACCATGGACAATGATGGTATCAATGGTAGTTATTGTGCTATTGGCTCTTGTAGGTTTAACACCGCTTGGTTTAACCGTTAACAATTCAACCAGATGGCTTGCGTTAGGACCATTGAGTTTTCAACCGTCGGAATTTTCAAAATTAGCTGTAGTTTTGCTTCTTGCAAGTGCGTTTTGCAAAAATCCAAGAATAACTCAACAAAAAATGGTTTATTTTTTTCCGATTTTAATAATGGTTTTATTTATATTTAAACAGCCAAATTTGTCAATGGTAATATTATTGGGAATGACATCATTGATAATGTGGCTGAGTGCCGGCGGTCCTTTAAAAGCTGCAATGATTACTATTTTTTGCGGTGGAGGTTTTGTTGCCTTAAATATTTATACAGCATTAAACGGAATGTGGTCTTTATTAAAGCCTTACCAATTAACTCGTATAACTACTTGGTTAAATCCTGAACTTGATTCACAAGGAGCAGGTTATCAAATTGTTCAGTCATTAACAGCTTTCGCAACAGGTGGATTTTTCGGTGTTGGTTTTGGAAATTCTAAACAAAAACTTTTCTGGCTTCCCGAATCTCATACAGATTTTATTTATTCAGTTATTGGCGAAGAATAGGGATTTATTGGCTGCGTATTGGTAATCGGTTTATTTTGGACATTTATTCACAGAGGGTTAATTATTGCATCTCGTTGTCCTGATATGTATGGCAAGCTTTTGGCTGTTGGTATAACTTTTTCAATAGGTTTTCAGGCATTTTTAAATATATCGGTAACATGTTCATTCTTACCTGCAACTGGTGTTCCGTTACCATTCATAAGTTACGGAGGTTCTTCTCTTATGGTAACATTATGGATGATAGGTATTTTATTAAATATTTCTAAAACACGAATAAAAAAAATAAGGGAAAAAAGCAATGTCAGATATATCTAAAAACAGTAAAAAATATACTTACTTTATAACAGGCGGCGGAACAGGCGGTCATATTTATCCTGCAATGGCAGTTTGTGAAGCCTTAAAAAATGATGAAGAAACAAAAGATATTTTTTACATTGGTAATCCAAATAATCTTGAATATGATATTGTTAAAAAAGCTGGATTTAAATTTTTACCCATAAAAGTTTCTGCAATGCCGAGAAAATTAAGTTTTGGTCTTATAAAATGGGCATTTGAACTGGAATTGGCAAACTGGAAAGCATTATATTATCTTTTAAAATACAAACCTGATTGTATTTTGGGAACTGGTGGATACGTTAGTGCTCCGACTTTATTTGCCGCAAGTATTATTAAAAAACCGTTTATGATTCACGATTGTGATATTCATCCGGGTATTGTTACCAAATCTGTTGCACCTTTGGCAAAAGCAGTTTCTCTTGCTTTTGAAGAAAGTCAACAGTTTTTAAATTCAAGAAAATTTTTCATAAACGGAAATCCGATAAGAAAAACATTTAAGACTTTAACAAAAGCTAAAGCAAGACGTAAATTGAATTTAGAAAATAAAACTACAATTTGTATTATGGGTGGTTCTCAAGGTGCTAAATCCATAAATAACGCAGCAGTTGAAATTTTAAAAGAATTATCTCAAAAGTACGATGTTCAAGTAATATTTCAAACAGGCAAAAAACATTACGAAGATTGTATTCAAAAAATAGAAAAGTTATATCCAGAATATGAAAAAGACAAAAATTTAGTCATAAAACCATATTTTAATGATATGGCAACAGTGTTAAAATCCAGTGATATTGCAATATCAAGAGCAGGATCTTTGAGTTTATCAGAGCTTTGTGCATGTGGAGTTGCTCCAATTTTAGTTCCTTATCCTTACGCTGCGGCTGATCATCAACGTAAGAATGCAAAAGCAATGTTTCATAAAGAAGCTTGTATTTACTTGGAAGATGCTGATACTACGCCCCAGGCTCTTATGAAATTTTTGTCATTTTTGATTGAAAATCCTGATAAATTAGAATTGCTTCAAAATAATACAAAAAAATTGGCAAAATATGATTCAACTGAAAGAATAATAAGACAATTAAAAAGTATAGCAAGATGGAAAAACAAACTTACGAAAAAGCAATAGAATTATTGACTTCACAAGGTAAATTCTATATAAATCTGGGACTGGACAGAATAGAAAAAATATTAGAACTTTTAGGTAATCCGCATAAACATATGAAATTTATTCATGTTGCGGGAACAAACGGTAAAGGTTCTGTTTGTGCTATTTTAAATGCAATTTTTATTCAACAGGGTTATAAAACGGGTTTATACACAAGCCCTCATGTTTTTGATTATACAGAACGTATAAAAATTAATGATGAAGAAATTTCAAAAGAAGATTTCACTCAAAAAATATTTGAAATCGAAGAACTTGCACAAAAAAATGATATTCATTTAACAGAATTTGAAATTTTAACGGCAATAGCGTTTTCATATTTTAAGGAAAATAATTGCGATATCGTAATTTTGGAAACAGGTTTGGGCGGAAGATTTGACGCTACAAATGTTATAACTTCGCCTCTTTGTTCAATAATAACTTCAATAAGTTTTGACCATACAGAAAGACTAGGAAATACAATAGAAGAAATAGCTTTTGAAAAAGCCGGAATAATAAAAAATGCTCCTGTTATAATTCAGAAAAATAATCGAGGTTTTGAAACTATAAAAGAAATTGCAGGAAAAAATCTTGTTGTCGCAACAAATTATCAATTTGATGAATTAAGTTTAAAAGGTGTTCATCAAACCGAAAATATGGGACTTGCTTTAAGTGCTGTCAATTTAATTATTCCGAATATAAAAATAACAGATTTGAAAATTGCATTAAAAAATGTTCATCATAAATTTAGATTTGAAATTTTTGAAGATAAAAAATTAATAGTTGATTCAGCTCATAACCCTGATGGGATAAGAGTGTTGAGAGAAAGTCTGGATACATATTTTCCAAATCAAAATTTTAGATTTATTTTCGGATGCTTAAAAAACAAAGACTATAAACAAATGCTTTCAAATCTTGTGAAAGAAGGTGATGAGATTTATTTTTATCACTATAAAAATCCTAATTCCGTTGAGGTTGAAGAATTACAACAATGTTGTCCCGTAAAATCTGAAGAATTCATTGATGGAACTGATTTAAAACAAGATAGATGGAATATTATTTGCGGTTCAATTTATATGATAGCAGAACTTTTGTCAAAGATATAATTATAAAAAATCAAGCAAGGGCTTGAAAATAACGAAAAAAGAGTTATAATTTTTAATACGATAAAAGAACATTGAAAAATAAATATGGGGACGTACTGGCTTTTGACAGGACGTTTGATGGAAACAGGTTGCGAACTCGAGCGCTGTTCTCGGTTATCAACGAGCAAATTAAAATGAATGCTACAGATAATGTTGTAGTAGCTGATTTCTCAAGAGCAAGAGCTCTTGCTGCTTAATAGAGCAGTTCAGCCTCTCATAGTTGTCCAGCTTGCCGATGCTATGGGACCACCATGCAAGACGCAGTACATTCATGATAGTAGATGTATCAAGATTAACTATCAAAGTGCGTAACACTTAAAACTGCTTTGTTATGATTGTAGAGGTTTGTTTTTTCCTTGATTGTAACGAGAGAAATAAAAACTACGTTCGTAGAGATTTGTTTTGATCCGTTTTGGACAGGGGTTCGACTCCCCTCGTCTCCACCATTTATTTCAGAATTGTTGTTTCACCCCATATTTTCTTACTTCTCGTAAAACAATACTAATTTTAATTAAAATAAAAATAGAATTTTTCAGTAGGTTCATTTAATTCTTTAAACTTCCATACAGTTGTTGAACTACCAAGTGCATTTTTATAACTATAATTTCCAATATATAAAAATTTACCAAAAATAATTTGGTTATCTACATATGGTTTATTAGTCTCAACAAAGGCTCTCTTAAAATGTGATTGATATCCATAAACAGATTCATTAGTATTTGCGACAAGAATACCATTTTTAACTTTTTGAATAACTCTCAACCGTGTATATGCATCAGTTATATAATAGCAATTAGTTTTAGGACTTGTTGAAGGAGCTAATAAAATATTCATTGTTCCGTCATATTTAATATTTCCATATCTTTGTTTGTAGAAATTTTGTAATTTATTTTTTTCGTAATTATAGCTATATTTATAGACTTCATTCGAAATTTCTTCATATTTATTTATATACGAAGTGATTAACTTGTTTATATTATAGTACGCCTCATGATATGTTTCAGAATATTCGGTTTCAAAATCCTGGGCTAATCTTTTGTAATCACTATTATAAATGAATAATTTTGAATAATAATTTTTAGCAGCTTTTTCAAAAATTTCTTTACCTACGTATTTATTATATATTTCTTCGTATTGTTCTTTATAAGAAGACGTTGTATCATATAAATTTTTATTTAATTGCATATCGTTATGATTATTTTTAAATTTTTGATATAAAGTTTCTATTTTTTCATCATCTTGTAATAATATGTCCCTCAAGTTTTTTCCACTATTATTAATTTCTTCTATCTCTAAAGAATTATAATATTCATCAAGTTCTTTAAAAATTTCTTCTTTAATCTTCTGTTCTTTTTGAAATTGTAATTCTTCTGCATTAGGAACATAAAAAACATTTTTAATACCGTTTGTTATATCTTTTAGTCCTGCGTAACAAGGTAAACTTAAATTAATAAATAATATTAAGATTAAAAACTTTTTCATAAAATCTTCCTTTACATCTATAATAATGACTTTTAAATAGATTAAAATTAGAGTACCATAAATATAATTCAGTAAGAAATTCTTTATAATATAATTCTATAATCAAGTAAATAAATTGTAGCACTTAAATTTAAGTATATTCTTAAATTCAAAAGAACCTTTTGTTTTCTGGACTAAATTCTCTACCATTTATTTTTAGAATTTTATTTTTATATTATTTATTATTATAATTTTACATCCGAATAATTATAATTTTCAAAATAATCAAAATGCTAATTATATTTAAAAAGTAGGTAATTATAAAAGTTCATTTTGATAAAATTTTAAACATTTATACTATAATTGTTCTATGAATAAATCTTGGATAAATATATTATTTATTGCTATCATTGCGGTTTTAAGTTTTTATTTAAGAATTGATGCGTACCTTATAAATAACTCTTTTTTTCAAGATGAAGTTATATTATTTGCAAATATTTTTTCATTAGATTATTTAAGTTTAATAAAACCGTATTCTCAAGTTGCTCCTTACTTTTTTTTGGTAATAAGTAAATTTATAGCCTCTAATATCGGTATTACCGAGTTGTGCTTAAGATTTATTCCATTATTATCAAGTTTACTTTCTGTAATTATGTTTTATAAATTGTCAAAGATTGTTTTTAAAACAAATTTTGCGTTATATATTGCTATATTCACATTTGGTATAAATTATCAATTATTATTTTATTCTCAAGCATTTAAGCAATATTCAACAGATGTTTTAATTGTAATTCTTTTTTTATATTACGTTGTCTACAACTATAATAAATTATCAGGATTTAAACATTTTACTATTTTGGGTTTGTTATCAACCATTGGTATATATTTTTCTTTTCCTATGTTATTGGTTATACCTGCTGTATATTTAGCACTTTGTATACTGAAACGAACTCAAATTTTTAAAATAATATATTCATTAATTTATCCAATTTTAGGATTAATAATTTATTATGTCTTTAATATTAGGTTCTTAAATAATTCTGAATATTTGCATAATTACTGGCAAAAAGGTTTTCAAATTTTTAGTCTTGAATTTTATAAAATGAATTTTGATTTTCTTTTTACTTATTATACAGTTCCAATTTTATTGGTTATAATGCTTTTATTCGGATTTTATTATTTGTATAAAAATAACAAATTTTTATTTTTATCATTACTTTTCATAATATTTGATACGCTTTTGGCTGCATATTTGAAAATATATCCATGTGAAAGAAGGTTAATTTTATTCTTACTTCCAATAATTCTAATTATTGCAGTATATCCGCTTGATAATTTAAAAAAAGATTTTGCATCATATTTTATTTTTGTGGTGTCATGTGTTTTCCTTTTAAACGGATATTTTAATTTTGGCAAAAATTATATTTTTGGAAATATTAGTTATGTAAGACAAGATGTAAAACCTTTATTAGAAATAATTTCTCAAAAATCAAATAATGAAAATGTATATATATATTATGGAGCAATTTCAACGTATTCATATTATTCTATGATACAAAATTTGCCAAAAGCGTATTTTGCAACATATCCGGAGGATGAAAATTTATCAGAAGAATTTTTAGTTAATGACTTAAACAACTTACCAAAAGGGGTGTATAACATTCTTTTTGTAAAAGGAAGTAATACTTATGAAAGAGATTTAGTCAATATAGAATCATGGATAAAAGAACATTACAAAATTTTGGATACTTACAAACTAAAATCTGCTGCTCTTTTCAAAATTATAATTTATTAATTTTGAAAAATATCTGTTAAAAATGGTTTAAGGTTTATTATATTGTGTCAGTAAAAATAAATCTTGTAATATTTTGGATATGGAAATTTTAATAGGCGCAATAATGCCCAGAGCTGTTATTTAATATATCTTTGTTTTGACCGTTTTTATAATATTCTTTTATCATCTTTATTTCAGAAGATGAGCAGAATGTATTATCTCCAAAATTGGCTCTTTCAAAACAATTTTTTGTTATACCTTTTTTTTGAAGTGTTCTTGGAAAGCAATCCTGTGTAAATACGGGTTCAACAATACCATCAATTCTTCTTAAATCTTGCAGTTGTTCAATAGTATTATTGTTTTCAAAATTGTACTTTGGTGCTTCGGCTTCTTCTAATAGATTATACAATTTATTTATGTCTTTTGTATTTAATCCTTTTTTTGAATAAAAACAGTAATATCCTGTTTCTGCAGCAAAATTTACCACATAAAATTTCTTTTTATTCCCTCTAACATTTAAAATAACGCCATTTTTTAGATTTATACTTTTATTTACAGGATAAATGTTATAATCTCCTGAAATATCTTTTATTCCGTTTTTATCGGCTTTACCATTATAAAACTGTGATTTTCTTACCGTAACAATATTGTTTTTATTAAGAGGAAAGGTTATTTCTATCATATCTTTCATTGATCGTACAGTATAATTTTGAACTCTCAACGGGAAATTAAATCCTGCTTTTTGTGCTGCACAATATAAATCATCATTACAGTCTATCCAAGGATTAGGCATAGAATAAGTATTTTGAATAAAAAACACTTGAATAAAACATATTGCTATCAATAATATTTTAAAATTTTTCATATTTTTATTATATTACAGTTTTTTATATATAGTTTCTTGTTTTATATAGAATTTTTCTAGGACAACTATACATTAACATTTTTAAATTCACTTACTAATGGCAAAACAAAACCAAAGATATTATGATTATCCTTGAAACTTTTTGCATATATTTCTCCGTTATGTGCATCAATTATTTGTTTTGATAAATATAGTCCTAACCCAAACCCGACTTTGTTGAATTTTGCTGCATGAGAAACATATTTTTTAAACAAGCTTTCCATTGTTTCCGGATTAATATATGAACTTTGATTTTTTATTTCAAATTTTATAGAATCTTTGTCCTGTTTTATGTTAATAAGAATTTCGGTATCTTTATATGCGTATGAAATAGCATTTCCCAGTATATTGGTGAGGACTCTTTTTATTTGCATTCTGTCGCATTCTGTATCAAAATTATTACCTTCTTTATTAATTCGAATCATTGCATTTTTTTCTTTTAACATTGAATCAAGTTCATTTCCAACTTCTTCTACAAGAGATAAAATATTGCATTTTTCGTAGTTTAATACAAAATCACCATTTTCATATTTGTATGTACTTAAAAGTGTAGATAACATTTCATACATAAAATTACAAGAATCTTTTGTTAACAGCAGTAATTCTCTCTGTTCATCATTTAAAGGTCCCATCTGGTTATTTAATAATAAATCAAGTGCTTTTATTTGCGCTATCGTAGGTGTTTTTAAATCATGAGTTAAAGTTGCAACATAGGTCTCTCTTTGTTCTGCTGATGTTTTTTCTGCATCAATATCTATTGCAACACTGCAGATTCCGATTATTTGTTTTTCATGATTTATTATCGGACATTTTGTTATTTTGAACCATCTTTTATCATTATTTTTTAGTGTAATAAGTTTTTCTCTGCTTATACACTGACGGTTATTTATAATTTCATTATCTTCATTTTTGATTTCATCGGCTCTTTTTTCTTCGTAATTCCATTTGTTAGCATTATCTGAATCTGACAAACCAAGAAAATCCGTTGCCATTTTATTTTCATACGTTACATTTCCGGACAAATCTTTTAAATACGTTGCAATAGGCATTCCTAAGAGTACTGAACGGAACATTTGTTCCTGGTCTTCAAGTTCACTTTTTAAAGTTACTTCCTTGGTAATATCTCTTGCTATTACTAATACACCAAAGACTTCCTTTGCTAATACAAGTGGCGTTGCAATTAAATCATAGATGTTATTACTGCTTTGCATTTTTATTATTTTTTTTATAACTTTTCCTTGTAAAGCTGTTTGGCTTATTTTACTTAGTATTGTTGCATCGTTTTTAGAAAATAAATCAGTTTCTCTTTTACCTTTTATTTCTTCAAGTGTTTTCTGCACTGTATCCAAATAAATTTGATTACAATACACATATCTGCCTTTAAAGTCTTTATATATAATTAAATCCTTTGATGAATTACAAATAGCACTTATTAACTCTTCATGGTCGGCTTGTTTTTCATTTATAAATTTTGACAGAGCTTTATTTTCTATATAACTTTGTAAGACATAAAAAACCAACATTAAACTTATCGCAACAATAGAATGTAATTTTGTTTGTGGATTAAAAAACACCCAAATTATAAAGACAACTATTGCAATTTGAAATGTCCATTTGAAACTCATTAATATTTTTTCACTTCTTCTAAATAAATTTTTATAAATCATATTTTGTCGCCTTTACTGCAGCTTGTACTCTATCTGTTACTGAAAGTTTGCTCAATATGTTACAAACATGAGCTTTTGCCGTACTTGGACTTACAAAAAGTCTATCTGAAATTTCTGTGTTTGAAAGTCCTTGTACTAAAAGATCTAAAACTTCTTTTTCTCTTGGAGTTAAGTTGAAATCTTCTTTTTCTTTAGGTTCAGCTTTGTAAAATGTTTTTTGAACAACTTTTGTAATTCGAGGGTCTATCCATATAGAACCTTCATTTACAGTGCAAATTAAATTATATAGTTTTTTCGTATCAATATCTTTTAAAGCATAAGCATTTGCTCCTGATGCCAGACTTGATAAGACTTCATTATCATTATCGTGTGAAGTTAAAATAATAATTTTTATATCAGGATATTTTCTATGAATTATTTTTGTTGCTTCAATACCTGTCATATATGGCAATCCTAAATCCATAAGGATAACATCTACAGGTTTTGTTTCCAGAGCTTCAATACAAGCTTCTGCAGATTCAAAATCATCAATTATATCTATATCTTGATAATTTTGAAAAGCTTTTTTATAAGTAATTCTTGTTAATAAGTAGTCTTCAACGATATAGACAGAAATTTTTTTTGTTGTTTCCATTTACTTCTCCTTTTTGAATAATGATATTATTTAATATACCCAAAAGACTATTGTCCACTTGGACAATAAATAGGAAAATTTTAATATAAACTGGCTATTTATACAATAAAAACAGAGAATTTAATAAAAATCTCTGTTTTCATGCAAAAATTTGTCAAAAATTTTAAATTACAAATTAATTAGTTTAAAATAAATCTTACTTAGATTTTATTTATTCAAATCATATTAAAACATCATCCCATTCCATCCCCATAAATCTGTAGGGTGGTAAGTTATATATGTTTTTGAACTGTCAATTCCGTATACTGATAAAATATCGCAAATATTTTTTGTTAAAATTTGGCAAGCAGGTTTTGAAGTTGAACCCAAAAGACTTACAGAAAGATATGCACCTTTATCTAATTTCTTTTCTGCCATATACAAAGATTTTTTATCTTCAATATTTGCCATAATATATGTTTTTGGTTTTGAAAAAGCAGATGATACAACATCTGTCAATTTTGTTTGTAATTCATTTTTTTGTTCTTCGTTTAATTCAATACTTAATTTTGCGTCAATATATGGCATAAATTTCCTCCTTTTTATTTTGTCTTTTATAGTAACACAAAATATACGTAACTTTTTATGAAAACCATTTTTTTATTACCAAAATACATAACCTCTAAAAATACGCAAAAAAAAGTTTGCCGATTGCGACAAACATTAAATAAACACGAGGATATTAAGAGAGAGAGTATAAAATATTTCTATTTTATAAA
>CADCPD010000147.1 GCA_902803265.1 uncultured bacterium
ATAATTTATGCATGGATTTATTATGAAATCCAAATATTTGCATACAAAATCTGAAAAGGGTTTAATTATTGAAAGAACTGAACTTAAAAATCCTAAAAAACTTACAACAGCAAGGAATGGTGCAATTAATATATTCGCAAATATTGAATAAAGGCTAATTGTATTAAAATAGAACATTTGCAACGGTATAACCCATATTTGCGCAATTGCAGGAATGCTTATTGATGATATTATCCATTTTAAAATTCTGTTTGAAAATTTTGAACTTAAATCATAGCTTATAAGTAATCCGAAAGTTACCATGAACGATAACTGAAAACTTATATTGTTTATATATGCAGGATTATATAAAAGCATGATGAATGCAACCATAGAAAGTAGTGCAACGCTGTGAGTATCTCGGTTTATAAGTTTGCCTATCAAAATAAATATAAGCATAGCTGCTGCTCTTATAACGCTTGCTCCTAATCCTGTCATAAGAGAATAAAGAATTATCATGAATATACCGCTGATAACTGTTATTCTAAATGGTACACGTAAACTATTTAGTATAAAATACCAAAATCCGTATATGAATGCTACATTCATTCCTGATGCTGCTAAAATATGTAAAAGACCGGAATTTATAAATGAAATCTTAATAAATTCAGGTGGGCTGACCGCATCATCCCCGAAAACAATTCCTCCTAATATTTCTGCAGCAGGTGATTTTAAATATTTTGCATGCGTTTCTATAATTCTATTTCTTAAATTATTTAAGTTTATTATTTGTTTATTTATAAATGTATTATTGTTATTTTCTATCTTTCTTATGCCATCAGAAGTTGCATAAAAAACGTTGTGAGTATTGAAATTTTTTAAGTAGTCTGCGTAATCAAATTGAGAAGGATTTCCTGCTTTAAAAGGTGGTCTTAACGCACCTTCGATTTCGTAAGAATTTTTAGTTTGCAAATTAAGAGGTTTGTTATTATTTTTTACTGATACAAATACGTTTGAATTGATATTTTCTGTCTTTTCTCCGTTAACATTTATACTTTTTACATAAAAATAGAATTTTGTGTTATATTCGTTTTCTTTGGGAATACTTTTTATTTCACCTGTTATCGTGCAATTGCATGGTGCATAGGTTGATAAATTATCGCTGTTTTTTATTTGCAATATGCAATTAAAGAAACCAATATAAAAAATGAATATCCAAACGAGAACTAATTTTGGCGAAACTATATTTTTTAATATTAACGCCAATAATATAACAGTTATAATGCTGCTAATAATTATTGTTCCCTGAGTGAAAAAAGCATATAACCCTAAAATATAAAAAAGAGTTACAGAAAACATTATTATATTTTTGTTTTGAAATATTTCGTTTATCAAGGCTTTGTGCATATTTCAATTATTGAATAATTAAAGTTATTATATGTTAAATATTAAGGAATGTTACGACAAATATATGCTTGTTACATTTCTTTACATGGCCTCATGACGCGCAAAAGACGGGCATCATGGGGCTAGAATTCAACCATGGCATGGGTTTTGGGCAAATAAATAATTAAAGTTTTAATTCAAGTGTGCCGACGTATAAAAAGGAAAGGAAAAAAGTAATGGGATTAGCAGCATCACAAGCTAGATTATTAACATTAACTTCAAGATGTATCGATCTTGAACTTAAATGTATGCAATTATCTGCTGAACAAATCAGAAATGCTAGTGCTGCTTGTTCTCTTTCTGAAGATTACAATAATCAATTGGATGTTTTAGAAGCAAGATCAAAAACTGAAGGTGATCCTTTATGTATATACAAAAATAATGATGCTTCAAAAGATCTTACTGAGGATGATATAAAATTAGCAGCAGCTGATATTAAAAATTTAGGTTACAATGTTGTGTTATCAAAATTTGCTAACGATAATGGAACCGTTGCAGCTCCAGAAGTTCGTACTCCTGATCAAATTAAAGCTAATATTGATGCAGTAAAACAAGCATCTTTCGAACCTAGAAACAATTATGATTTTGCTGTTAAACAAATTGAAAGTTTAGAAAATCAAAATACAGAATTAGTTGCAGCAAAAGAAGCTTATATAGAATCTGCTAATTTATCTACAGACCAAGTAAAAGAATTAAAACAACAAGTAGATACTTCAATAACTGAATTCCAAACAACAATTAATGACAGATCAACTGATATTTCTACTGAAGAAGGAAATATAAGAACTGCAAGTTCTGATATATCTCGTTATGGTGCAGAATGTGCAACACAAAGAGCAAGAATGAATCAAGCTAGCGTTGATATGAATGCTATGACAAAAGATTCTGATGGTAATTATGTACCTGATGAAAAAGTTAGAGCACGAGCACAAGAAATCTTTAATGATGCGCAAACTAAATTCGGTAACGCTTCAAACGCTAAAATGCAAGCAGAAAGTGATAAAACCGCTGCTGAACAAAGAAAATCTGACGCTGAAAGATTAAAAAGAGAGGCTGAAGATAATAAAAGAGCAGCTGAAGCTAAATCAAAAGCTTATCAAGAAAAAATAGATAATACTAATTTAGATGTTGAAGCTAAATGTAAAGAGATTGATGGTAAAATCTCTAATAATAACACTACAAAAGGTGTTTATGAAGCTTCTAGAGATAACGTTAAATTAATAGTTGAAGCTTATGACAAATCAATAGCTGACTTAGAAGGCGAATTAGCTATTTCTCAAAATGTATATTCTGATGATGAAAACAAAATGCTTTCTGATGCTGAAGTTAATAACTCAACATTGGTATCAAACTTGTTGAATGGTTCTTTAGTTATTGTAGATGGTAGTGGACATAAATGTTCTTACGATGATCTTGTTCAAACACTTCTAAGCAGATACACTGCATCTTCTGGTGAATCAGGTACTACTATTGATAGAACTGCATACAATGAAGCAAAAGATAAAGCAGACAGAGATTATGATTTGGCACAAAAGAAATTATCATTAGCTGATAAGAGAATCCAAATGGAAATGACTCAAACTCAAACTCAATTAAATGCTTGTAACAAGGAAATGGAATCAGTTAAGACATTAATTGATAAGAACATTGAAAGAGGTTTTGATTACTCAATCTAGTAAAAATTAATACATAATCTCTAAAACGCAGATATAAAAGAAAAAAATATCAAAACATTAAGAAATGTAACAGGAAATATGCTCTTGTTACATTTCTTTACATGAGCTCATGATGCGCAAAAGACGGGCATAATGAGGCTAGAATTCAACCATGGCATGGGTTTCGGGCAAATAAATAATTAAAGTTTTAATTTAGGTGTGCCGACATATAAAAAGGAAAGGAAAAAAGTAATGGGATTAGCAGCATCACAAGCTAGATTATTAACATTAACTTCAAGATGTATCGACCTTGAACTTAAATGTATGCGCTTTTCTAATCAACAGATTAGAAATGCTCAAAAAGCTTGTGAATTATCTGAAGATTATAATATGCAATTAGATATGTTGGCTGATCGTTATGATGCGTCAAGAAATGCGCAGTCATCTTTCAGTGATGATAATTCATATATTAAAACAATTAGTTTAACAGGTATGTCTGCTGCTCAATTGAAGAATTCTTACGGTATCACTCTTGCTTTGGCTTCACCTTCTGGAACAGGTAATAATGGTGAATTTGATCCAAATTCTATTAATTATGAATCTCATGTTCACTTAGTTCCTGGACAATCATTTGCTTCTTCTCAAAAATATAGTGAAAAAGCAATGTCATTTATCGCAACATATGGTACTGCTAATTTCAAAGAAGAAGAAGTAGATGTTACCAGTGAATCATATGCACTATCACAAGGTTTAACAAGTCAAGAATACCATCAGGTTTATAATTTCTATTCTAGTAGTACTCACAAAAATGATGATAATCCGAGCCAACTACATAATGAGTTAGGTAATCGTTTTAATTCTCCAAATGTTAATCAAATGCATAAATTGTTGGAAGAGTATTATTACGCAGGCAAACGTGGTAATAATAAAACAAAAATTTATAAAAATGAAATGGGTATAGAGAAATCTACATGGCAAAGTGCGTTGAGCTCTGCAGCTTCATCTGCAGGATTGAATCGTGCTGCATTTGAACAATGTGTAAAAAATGGTGGATCTATAACAGACACTCAAATTCAACAAACTGCAGGTAAATATTCTATAGACTATTCAAATTTTAATGGTCAAACCTTTAATGGTTATGATCAAGCTCTTTCAATAGCAAAGAATTCATACAAAATGTCACCTGAATATCAAAATTATTTAAACAATCCTCAAGGAACCGGTGATTCTGATATACTTTCAGAAGCAGAAAGTGATAAATCTAAATTATGGCAATATGTCGCTAGTGGTGTTATTGTTCTCCAAAGTGAAGGTGGTGGTCCTGTAACTAACTTTAATGCTTATGAAGTTGTTGAACAAAAAGAAGAAGTTGCTGTTGATGTGTATGATAAAGAACAATATAAGAGCGATAAAGAAAGATTAGAAAGAGAATATGATAATCAAACAAAGAGATTATCATTAGAAGATAAGAAAATCCAAGCTCAAATGACGCAAGTTCAAACGGAATTGAATGCTTGTAACTCAGAAATTCAATCAGTTAAGACATTAATTGATAAGAACATTGAAAGAGGTTTCAATTACGGTTATAACGCATAATAAAAAGGTATTTCAGAAAAATCGAAATACCTTTTTTATTATCTTAAAACATGCTTTTTTATAAAATTCTTTAATCTGACTCTTAGCGGATTTTTTGGTGGTTTTGTTATTGGATAAGTTCCGCTCTTTAATTTTTGTATTCCATCTTCATTATATTCTATTTCAGAGTAATATTTTTTAAACAATTTTAAATAATATTCATAACTTTCCGGATTTTTTTTGTACAAAAGCCCATTAAAGTAATCCATGTTTTTTATTGTTTCTTCTTTTTCAAACATTGTCGGCTTTGCACCATGATAATGGAGTATGACAGCATTTTCATCTATTCCCCAGTATATTTTGTGATTGTATTTCAAATTCAGAGGAGAACATTTTTTACTGTAATATAATTGATATGCCGTTTGATCCCATGTTACGAGTCTCCATAAGTTCCATTTTATAAATTTGCAAAATCCTTTATATGTTTTTCTAAGATTTTTTATGTTCATAATCATGACGCCGGTATTAAATAGTTTTGAGTTTTCTATATCAACTTCAGGTGCACAGCAAAAATATTCGGGTTTTGGATTTATGTCATCAATATCTTTCAAAAATATTACATCGCAATCTGTGTATAAAACATAATCATCTTCTGTTTCAATCATAGGAATATCACATCTTAAATATGCGCCTGTAGATATTTTTAATTCATTTCCTTTATATTTTTTCTCTAAAATCGGATATAAATTACTTCTGTGATAAATAATTTTTACGCCTCGTTCTTCAAGCCATTTTGTAAAATCATTTGACTTGCCGTCATAGATAAAATGAGGTTTTAGAGTTGTATTTTTTAATGCAGAAGTAACGGCCGCTTTTATTAGAGGTTCATATTCTCTGGATTGTTCATTACATGCAAAATACCATTTCATGCTTTAAAATTTTTCTCCCATTCATAAGCTGTTTTTATACTATCTTCTATAGTGTGTGCAGGATTCCATTTTAAAATGGTTTTTGCTTTTTCAGAATTTGCGTATAATTTTGCGGGGTCTCCGTCTCTTCTTTCTCTGAGTTTAACCGGTATTTTTTTATTTAGAACTTTTTGACATGCTTCAAATATTTCTTTAACACTTTGTCCGTTTTCTGTTCCTAAATTAAAAATATCAGACACGTTATTTTGTTCAAGATATTTATATGCCAGAAAATGAGCTTCAGCCAAATCATTTACATTTACATAATCTCTAATGCATGTTCCGTCAGGTGTGTCATAGTCTGTACCATATATATTAAATACATAATCATCTTGCACTGTTGATTTTAAAATATTTGGAATTAAGTGAGTTTCAGGATTATGCCATTCTCCTATTCTTATCTTTTCATCGCATCCTGCAACATTGAAATATCTTAAAATTATGGATTTTAGGTTGTATGCTCTATCGTAATCTTTAAGTATTTTCTCTACTGTTAATTTCGTTTGTCCGTAAGGATTTACAGGATTTTGAGTGTGATTTTCGTCTATAGGTAAATATTTTGGCTCTCCGTATGTTGCACATGTTGATGAAAATACTATCTTTTTTACATTATTTTCTATCATTGTATTTAATAAATTTAGCGTTCCAACTACATTATTTTGATAATACTTTTTAGGATTTTTTACACTTTCTTCTACTAGAGCATAAGCAGCAAAATGTAATACAGTATCAATTTTATATTGTTTAAAAACTTTATCGATATCAGATTTATTCTTTAAATCACCTTTTATAAAATATACATCTCCAAGTGTTTTTAAAGTTTCTACCGTTTCTATATGTCCGTTTTCAAGATTGTCGAAAACAACTATATCATTATTTTTTTCTAAAAATTTTAATGCTGTGTGACTTCCGATATATCCTGCTGCTCCGGTTATTAAAATCATCAAAAAGCTCCTTATTTCATACAATAAGTATGACAAAATAAGGAGCTTTGTCAATATAATGACAGAAATTATAATATTGGCGTACTTGTTATTTCTCTAATAAATCAAGGGTTTCTCTATACCCTTCTTTATAATATTCTTCTTCTTTAGGATTCAAAATTCTCAAAAGTTGTAGAAAATTTCCTACATGAACTTTTTCGTCCTCAATAATTTCTTCAATTATTGTTTTTGCAGATTTATTGCTAATATTTTCGGTCATTTCTTCATAAATTTGTATTGCTTCGTATTCCGATGCGATTGCAAATCTTATTGCTCTTATCATTTCTTTTTCTGTAAATTCTGTATCAGATTTTTTTACGCTGTGTGGGGTTGAAAATTCCGGCATGTGTTTCTCCTTTTTACAATATTTTCTTATTTAAAAATTTATATTCTATTAGTAAAGTGTCTAAAATTTATACAAGACCTTCTTTTACGGCTTTTACTGCAGCTTGAACTCTATCATTTACGCACATTTTTTGTAAAATTGAACAAACATGTGCTTTTGCTGTGTGAACACTTACTATTAATTCTTTTGCAATTTCCGTGTTACTTTTACCTGCAACAAGATGTTTTAATACTTCAAATTCTCTTTCTGTAAGAGGAACTCTGTTTTCGTCGTGTCCTCTGCTTGGTAAAAGACCAATGTTATCTATTTTTGGAAAAGCATTTAAAGCCATTTGTGCAATTTCAGGGTCTAACCAGCAAACACCTGTTGCAACGTCTCGTACTACATCTGCAAGTTTGTGTGGGTCTATATCTTTTAAGCAATAGGCTGTTGCTCCTGAACTCAATGCTGCTACTACTTCTTCTTCTCTGTCATGAGAGGTAAGTGCAACAACTTTAATATCCGGATTCATTTCTTTTACTTTTATTGTTGCTTCTATTCCGTTTATATCAGGTAATCCCAAATCCATTAAAACAACATCGGGTGTTTGCTTTGATATCAACTCCAGACCCTCATTTGCGTTTTCGCATTCACCTACAGCTTCTATATCTTCATTTGCGTTAAGTGCGCATCTTAAGCCTACTCTTGTTAATTTAAAATCTTCTACGATTACAACCGATATGGTATCTGTTTTTACTGCTGTCATGTTTATATCCTTTCTTCCTTACTTACTGTGTTAACCTATTTGTATAATTTGATTAAATTATAATCTCAATGATTATTACATTACCGACATGACTAGTATTTACTAGCCTGATTGGTTGATTTGGTTTGGTTGCATTTACATGCTTGCGAAAAATTTTATTATGTTATATGATTAACTTGTAGGTTATATGAGAGGTATAAAATGGATCAAATTATTAAAGTTGCTTGGGATTTAAATGAAAATACCGAAAATCGTTACCAATTAGTTTATGAAATTTCTGAACTTGCCAAAAAATTGGTTGATGAAACACAAGCAAAAAAATCTCGTGAAGACTTTGGCTTTGATGAATTTTTTGAAACTTCTTCTTACAAGAAAGAAAATCCTGTTGAACACGCAATCATGGTAAAAGCTGCTGAAGCTGATGATGACAGATTAATAGGTTAGTTTCAAAAACTTTCAAACATCGTAAATCTCCACAAATTACGGTGTGTTGTCTTATTTTATTTAATATTTAGTGTTTGATTTTACGTATTAAAAGAGAGGTTTTAAATGAAAGAAACTATTGATTTTATTAATAGCAAAACTAATGGTTTTGTTCCTGAAACAGCAATCGTTTTGGGTTCAGGCTTAGGTGATTTTGCAGATGATTATTGTGATGTTGCAGTTCCTTACGGTGAAATTCCAGGATTTGCTCCATCAACTGTTAAAGGTCATAAAGGAAGACTTGTTTTCGCAACTATTGAAGGGAAAAAAGTTGTTATGATGCAAGGTCGTTTCCACTATTATGAAGGTCATCCGATAGACAGAGTTGTTTATCCTGTAAAAGTTTTCAAAAAGTTAGGCGTTAAAAACTTAATCGTTACAAACGCTGCAGGCGGTATAAATCCTAATTTCAGAGCCTCTGATTTAATGTTAATTACAGACCATATCAATTTTATGCATGTTAATCCGTTAATCGGACCAAATGATGACACTTTAGGTGAAAGATTCCCTGATATGACAGAAGTTTATAAAAAAGATTTACAAGAAATAGCTTTAAAATGCGCAGATAAATTAGGTATTAAACTTCAAAAAGGTGTTTACATGGCTCTAACAGGACCTAATTATGAAACACCTGCCGAAACAAAAATGGTAACTATGCTTGGCGCTGACGCTGTCGGTATGTCAACAGTTCCTGAGGCAATGGTTGCTAATTATTGTGGAATTAAGGTCGTAGGTATAAGCTGTATTTCTAATGCTGCAGCAGGTATCACAGGTGAAGTTCTTTCTCACCAAGAAGTTATTGAAGCGGCAGATGCAGCTAAAGGTAAATTTAAATCTTTACTACTTGAACTTGTTAAATCTATATAGGTTTTAAATATAATGTCTTTAAAAATACTCGGAATATTGCCTCATAGCATTGGTGGAAGGTTAACTATTTCGAGTATTTTTGATGGTTTTTTTCAAAATGGGCATGAAGTTAAAATAGTGGATTTACTTAATGATTTTTCCGTACCTGATAAATGCTTTGATTTTATTGTTGGTTATGGCTTTTCCGCTATTAAATTTAATATAGAAAATAATTTAAAATTAAACACAATAAATTATTTTTCTGATGTTATAGAAACTTCTGCTGCAGGAAGCGGATATGATTTATATAGAGAGAGTCTTTATGAAGATGGAAATTATTCTTTTTACTGGGATAGAGAATTAGCAAAAAAAGCAGATTACAAAAACTTATTTTATATGCCTCATTTTGTAAATACTGATATTTACAAAAATCTAAATCTTGAAAAAGAATATGATGTTATGTTTGCTGGAAGATTGGATACGGATTACAGATTGAATTCTTTTCTAAGTTTATTAAAATCATTGCCTAATAATAGTTTTGCTTGGTTTGCAATAGAAAAACATTTTAAAGACGCTATTTCAAGAGTATCTGAAAAAGATAAAATTTTGATAAAAAATGCATATCGTGGCTTTATAGATAATGAAAAAGATATGGCTATAGCTTTAAATAAATCTAAAATTGTAATTAATTTTAATTCTCAAGGTATTTCATCTCTTAATTATAGAACCTTTCAAACTTTGGCATGCCAAACTTTATTAATAAGTGATGAAAGAGATGAATTAGATTTGTTTAATAATATAATTCCGATGTATAAATCTTTAGATGATTTAAAAGTAAAAATAAAATTTTATTTAAACAATGATAACTTTCAAGTAACAAAAAAATGTTATGAAATTATAACTTCAAAATATAATTCTAAAGCTTGTGTCAAAGAAATGTTAGAAAAAATTATTAATTAAAATAATGCAATAATAGCATCAA
>CADCPD010000148.1 GCA_902803265.1 uncultured bacterium
GCTCCTCTTAAGATAAATTCAACACTTGTTTCTATATTATTGCTTGGTTTTTCGATTCTTCTTAACATAACACTTATCCCTTTTCTTTATTGGTTATCTTGCTTACATGATATTTATCGACTTTTTTTCAAATATCTTTAGAGATTTGATTTACTTTGTTAATATTTCTTAATAAAGATGGACTAACAGCAAGGCGAGTTAACGGAGCCGAAAATAGATAAAGTTAACACAGTTGCTCTGCCACCGAAAAGTGGTGTAGAATAAAACTGTGCCGATATAGCTCAGGTGGTAGAGCAACTGATTCGTAATCAGTAGGTCGGGGGTTCGAGTCCCCCTATCGGCTTTGGGTTTGATTGGTCTTGTATTATGGATATTTTTGACAGATTAGCAAAATCTAAATTTAGAAGTAAATTTAAACTTGGAACAAAAGAGATAGCTTATATTAAAGATAAAGGAATTGATAAAATTCATTCTCATGCGTGTGATTTTATCAGAACAAGAATTGCACCTGCTGACATTCCTAATGATGGGAAACAAACACCAATGAGAGGTCATCCTGTTTTTATTGCTCAACATGCAACAGCAACATGTTGCAGAGGTTGTATTGAAAAGTGGCATAAAATTCCAAAGAAAATTGAGTTATCAGATAATCAGCAAAAATATCTGGTTTCAATAATTATGGAATGGATTAAACACCAGTATCCTTAAACTATTTAATCATTTCTCCTTGAAGATACCAAGTTTTTGCACCTGTTATTTTAACTGTTAAAAATCTTCCTACAAGATTTTCTTCACAAGGTATGTGAACTATTTTATTATTTCTTGTTCTTCCTGTAATTACATTTTTCCCTTTGTGATTTTCAAAAGATTCTACAAGAACTTCAAGTTCTCTATCTATAAATTTTTGATTTGATTTTAAGCAGCATTCACGATTAACTTCATTTAATCTTGCCAGTCTGTCAAATTTTTCGCCTTCATCTATATACAAATCTGTCCATTTTGCGGCAACAGTACCTTTTCTTGGAGAATATGCAGCAGTATTTGAGTAATCTAGTTCAAATTCTCTCATAGCTGATAAAGTTTCTTCAAATTGTTCTTCAGTTTCTCCAGGAAAACCTGCGATGAAATCGCTAGTAATTGTTACATCAGGAACAAGAGTTCTGATTTTATTACAAATTTCACCATAAGTTTTTCTGTCATATCTTCTGTTCATTTTCTTTAATGTGTAGTCTGAACCTGATTGCATAGGAATATGGAAATATTCACAAACTTTATCACATTCATTTACGGTTTGAATTAATTCATCAGTTATATCTGTTGGATATGAAGTAACAAATCTGATTCGAAATTGACCTTCTATCGCATTTAATTCTCTTAGAAGAATTGAAAGATTCATATTATCCAAATCTTTACCGTAGCTATCAACATTTTGTCCTAAAAGAGTAATTTCTTTAAAACCGTCTTTCAAAGCATCTTTAACTTCTTTAACAATAGTATCCTTATCTCTTGAACGTTCACGACCTCTGGTATAAGGAACAATACAATATGTGCAGAAATTATTACAACCCTCTGTAATTGGAATCCAACAACCCGTTGATTTAACTCTTTTTATTTGATAATCTTTTTCTCCATATGGAGTTTCCGGAGTTGCGCAAATTCTTTCTCCATTATTTATTCTTTTTATTAAATCAGGTAATTCATATATATTATGAGTTCCAATAACTAAATCTACGTAGGGTGCTCTTTTAAAGATTTCTTCTTTATCTTGTTGTGCAACACAGCCTGAAAATACAATTTTGATATTTGGTCTTCTTTTTTTCCATTTGCCCCAAACGCCAATTGCACTGTAAGCTTTATCTTCACTTAATTTTCTTATTGAACAAGTATTTATGATTAACAAATCAGCTTCTTTAGCGTTTTTTGTTTCTTCATAACCACAAAAATCCAACATCCCGAGCATTCTCTCAGTATCAGATTTGTTCATTTGGCAACCCATTGTTTCTACATAAACTTTTTTCATACGCAAATTATACTACAAAAAAAAATGGGCATATAGCCCATTTAATTAAAGTTTTGGTTTGGTTTTTGGTTTAGTTTGGTTTTATTTAAATTCTACTAAGCTTTTGCAAAAATTAAATTTTTTGCTTTCGCTAAAAAGTCTTTGCCTTTATTTACAATTTTTTCACCTGTAGGAGAAGCTGCCCATTCAGTAACTTTACCTTTAACGGCATTAACACCTTTTTCAATGTGGTGTCTGTGTCCGTATCCTAAAAGAACACCACCTGCTATAAGAATAGCTGTTGTTATAAAACGAGTTTTTAAATTACTTTTTTTAGATTCTTGTTCATCTTGTGTTGATGCTGTAGAAACTTGTGACGCATCATTTTTTGCCGGTTTTTTAATAAATACATCTTTAACAGTTCTGACAACTTTGCCAAAACCTTTTGCAGTATCTTCTACCGTAATATTAGGTACTGTTGCAACAAGTCCACCGCCATCACAAGATGTTGAAGGAGGGGTGATTCTTGGAACTAATCCATTTTTGTCACATGCATAACCGGGAATGTTAGGTGTTGTTGTTCCAACAATTGATTGAACCATAATATACTACCTTTCAAATACTACACACTTATATAAAAACAATCTTTTATAAATAATTGCCATGTTTAAAAACTGCGGTGTAACATGTTTTAACAAAAAAGAATAGATTTTACTCTATTCTTTTTATAATTTATTAATCATTAGGTGTTTCTTTTAGTGGAATTGTTATAACATATTTATTACGTTCTTTTTCCTTTTTTATATTTTTTGTATCAAGGTTTCCGCTCAAATAAAATGTTTGAGAAAATTCTATTATACTGTCTTCGTGTCTTTTTTCTTTTTCTATTGATGCAGAAACAGTTGCCATATTGTTCTTTAAATCAAAATTTACATTCTTTTCATTATTATCAAAAGCTCTTAAATCAACAATAATTTTATAATCATCGTCATCTCTTTCGACAACAACCATTGATTTGTTTTTATTAAAATGAGGTACTCCCATTTCTCTCATCATTTTTCTATCCATTTTTTCCATATCTCTGGCATGGTGTTCCATCATTCTGTCAAACTTTCTAAATTGATATGCAGGATCTGTTAGATGTTTAATAGTCATATCTGCAACAAAATAAAAAGCTAAAAAGGAACCTAATAAAGTTGCTCCCACTAATCCTAAATATTTCATCCATTGATTTTTCTTTGTTTCGTGTTCATGTTCACAATTACATGTTATTTTTTCTTCTTCTGTCATAGCTTTCTCCTTTATTATTTACTATACTAATTAAATATAAATAAAAAAAAAATACAACTAATCTATTGTATAAATATAACTAAAAAGGACAAACATAGCTTGTCCTTTTTCTCTTTCTCTTAATTATATTTTACAAAGAATTATTTAGCTTTTTTTGCCATATCTTCTTCTTTGTAATTAGACAATCTTGTATTCAAATAAGCAATTGTTTTCGGATAATATTGTTGTAAGTATTGGACTCTTGGAGCTAGAATTTCTTCTGTAGTATAAGAATCTCTTATAGCATTAGCTTCCGCAACTACTTCTCCTAAACCGCCCCATTTGCCAGCGTAGTGATCTTTTATTTGGATAAAGTATCCTACATGGTCTCTTTGAGGATTAGGAAATGCTTTATTAAAAGCTTCTTTTTCTTCTGAATATATCTTTTGTACTTCTTTATCTCCAGATAAAGTTTTTATTTCCATAAAATCTCTTGATTTTCTAAAGTCTATAGCGTGTCCACCTTCATGTAAAACACTAAATAAATCGTCAATAGTATCTATTTGTTTTTTATCAGGGAACATACAGCAATCGTTTGTATCTTGAACACCTTTTAAGTTTTTAACAGTATCTGTTAATGCTAACAATTGTTCAGCAGGCATTTTCTTCATCAAGTTAATCATTGATTTTTTATCACCAGTGATTTTGAAACCGTCTTTTGTTTCTTTTAAACTAGGTGCACCTGTTTTATCAAATACGATTGTAGTTTTTTCTTCTTTTCCTCTTTCTTGAATTGTTACTTGTTTTGGATCAAAAGTCATTTCCCAAACTTTATCTCCGTTTGAAGAAACAATTTTATTGTCACCAATTCTTTCCATAGTTTTGTTTAAGTTCATCAAAACTTTTCCGTCTTTATCGGTGATTTTATATTCAAGAAGTTTATTTCCTTTGTCGTCTTGTTCTAATTTGTATTCTGTTTTAGTACCATCTAAAGATTCCATGTTTTTGTGAATGCATTGCATGTTATCAAAGTTTTTGAAAACTTTTGTTTGGCTGATTACTTTTTCTGTTCCATTAGGATAAACATATTTTTGGTCATAAGCACCTGTTATTGCAGAGTGTGTCATGTATTCTTTTCTTACAATATTATTTTGTTTATCTCTAACAATTCTTACTTCATCTGTAACTAAAGGATAGCCTTCTTTATCGATTTCACTTCTTACCTTTGTGGTTGTATTATTTCTGAAATCTTCGGCTTTTGTAATCATATACATTTTGCCTTTTGATTCATAAATGTATGATTTTTCTTCACCTGTTTTGTTCATATTTTTATCATAATATTCACTTCTTGAAGAATAATCTTTTAAATCAGCTTTTAAAATATAGCTTTCTTGAGGGGTATACATGTCTTTATCAAAAGTTAATGATTTAATATTGCCTTTTCCAACTGTATTAATCATGTTTTCTTTTGCATCATTAATTCTTTGTTGAATTTCAGGTGAATATTGAGGCTTTCTAGGTTTTTTCTTACCTCCGCCTCTGTTTAATTTTGATAACATATCTAAACCTGGTGTATAAGACGCTGTTATAGGATTAGAAACAGCTGAACTTTTCTGGAATGTATCTTTTGCAAGACCCTCTATCATTTTTGGTTGAGGAACAACTTTATTGTTAATTGGAGCTGTTATTGCTTTTGATACTGAATTAATTGCGCTTATAGCCATGCTTAGATCTTCTTTCTTTGTTTACACTACCTACCTTTATGTAGAAACTCCTGAAAAAAAAATTTGCCAAAAATTTTTGGATTTTTTACAATTATTAATAAATTTTCCATGTACAATTAATAAAAATACAGCACAGGGGTTATTATGAATTTTGAAAAAAGTATTCCGTTTGATTTAGGTTTTAATAAATATATTCAAAGCTTTTCTTATAATATTGATTATGTTTATTCTGAAATAAACAGGTTGGTAAACTTAAAAGTAAAAGCTCTGCAATTTCAAAATTTATATAAGGAAATTATCAATGAAATTGATTTATATATTAATTTTTACATAGGTTGTTTGTTGTGGGCATGCTATATAAAACAATTTGAAAATAAAGAAATTTCGAATAATCCTGTATTAGGACAGGAAATTTCAGATGAAGAAGGTTTATATACTCTTAATTATCTAAGAAATTATCTTCCAAAATTTGAAAAGGATGTTAAATATTATCTGCACAAAGACATAAAATTGGACAGCAGATATTATGATTTAATAGATTTATATGAAAAGTTTTTAAAAATGAACAAGCATTTTACTCAAACTAAAACTTCATCAGATTTAGTTTTACCATTTGAGCTTATAAATCCTGATTATGATAAAATATTAACTACAATTCAAGGCGTAGTTGAAACAGGTGATTTCTCTCCATTAAGAGAATATCTGGATGTAATTTTAAACAGTGTAGTTTAGTTTATTCTTCGATTGTTCCGTATAAATCGTAGGCATCAGAGTTTGTGATTAAGACATTTTCTATATCACCCGGAACAACTTGTTTTTTTGTATCAATGTATACAAGACCGTCAATTTCAGGTGCATCATGCTCACTTCTTGCAACAACAAGACCGTTGTCTGCAAAACTTTCTATTATGCACGGTATTGTTTTTCCTATAAATTTCTTGTTGATTTCCATTGAAATTTTTTGTTGTAATTTCATTAATTTATCATGTCGTTGTTTTTTTACTTTTGCAGAAACCTGTTGTTTCATTCCATAAGAAATTGTATTTTTTTCTCTTGAATATTTGAATACTCCCATTTTGTCAAATTTCATCTTTTTAACAAAATTATAAAGATGTTCAAAATGTTCATCTGTTTCTGTAGGGTATCCGACAATAAAGGCTGTTCTTATGGTAACATTTGGAATTCTTGTTCTAATTTTATTAATTAATTCTTCATAATCAAAAACAGGTCTTCTCATCGCATCAAGAATATCTTTATGAGAATGTTGAAGAGGTAAATCTACATATTTAACAACTTTATCAAGCCTTGCTATTGCATCAATAAGTTCATCACTCATATGCGAAGGATAAGCATACATTATTCTTATCCAGCTTAATTCTTCAATTTTATTTAATTCTTCCAAAAGTTCAACTAATTTAACTTTTCCGTACAAATCTATACCATAGCTTGTTGTATCTTGAGCAATTAAAACAATTTCAGTACAACCTTTTTTAGCAATATCTCTTGCTTCTGCAACAATATTTTCAAGTGGTCTTGATTGATAAGCGCCTCTTAAGTTTGGAATAATGCAATAACCGCAATGATAATTGCAGCCATCCGCAATTTTTATATATGAACTTGCACCTACTGTAATTTGTTGCCTTTCTACATTTTCAGGATAAACATATTTAGGTTTTATATTGATGTCAGAAACAAATTTGTAATCTTTTTTATCAATATTTTCAATAACTTCAACAATTTTATTAAAATCAGATGTTCCGAGCATTGCAGAAATTTCAGGAATAGCCTGTTTTAATTCATCTTTATGCTTTTGAGGAAGACATCCTGTTACAATAACTTTTTTACCATCCTGTATCATTTGTAAAATAGACTGAACAGATTCGCGTTCGGCATCGTTAATAAATGAACAAGTATTGATAATTACTATTTCTGCATCTTTATCTGTATCATCAAGAGTGATTTCATATCCTTTTTCAGCAAGCATACCAAGCATTAACTCTGAGTCAACCAAATTTTTAGCACATCCATGATTTATTAAAGCAACTTTTTTCATACAACGATTTTACCACGAAAATTTAATTCTCAAATAAGACATTAGACCTATAAAAAATGAATAATAAAACATTTACAAAAAAGAAAAGGCTCTGTATAATTAAACTGTGCCTGTAGCTCAGTTGGATAGAGTGTTGTCTTCCGAAGTCAAAGGTCGTGAGTTCGAATCTCATCAGGCACGTTTAATAAAAAAGGATACAAGCGTTTGTATCCTTAATAATTCATGAAATATTAGAAGTTTTATATTAACTTTTGAGCAGGCGGCTTTTCTGTAAAAACTTTGTGAAAAGCCGTCTCAGGAAAGACACCTTTTTTATAATCTAACAAAAACACTTTTGTTAGGTGAGCTTAACAAAATTTTACTTGTTTAGTTTATTCATAAAATCAATTAACTTTTCAAATGCATTTTGCGAAATGACATGTTCAACTCTGCATGCATTATCTTCGGCTTCTTCTTTATCAAGTCCTAAAACATTATTAAAAAATTCGCACAAAACAGAATGTCTTAAGGCAACAGATTCTGCTATTTTTAAACCAATTTCTGTTAGTTCAATCGGGGTATTTTTTTCGTATCTTATATATCCTTTTTGAGCAAGTTTTTGAAGAGCCTCTGTTACAGAAGCTCTTGAAACAGCCAGTTTTTTTGATATTTCTACAGCTTTTATAGTTTTATTTTGTTTTAAATGTTCGTATATTACTTCTAAATAGTCTTCAATACTTGATGTTATTACATTTTTTTTCATAGAAATAATTATATAATAAATATTTTAATTTTTTACTATTCTATTTTTTTCTGATTTACTGTATAGTATAAATATGTTATTATATACATAACTGATATATAAATAGTTAATTTACAAGGAAAAATTTTGACAAACAGTTTCGATTTTTTTGAAAATCAAGATACAAACTTTAAAAACTCACCGATAATTAAGGAGAGAGTATCATTAATTGCGTCTCATATGTATAAGCAATTTTTAGATTACCAAAAAGCTGCAGAAAATACTGCTGAAATTTTTGGTCAAATTTTGGAATGTTTAGAAGCTGTAGTTGAATCTTTAAAACAAACTTTCGCATCTCATGGTATCGCCACTCAGAATATATATCTTGAAACAGATAGTAAAAAGTCAGTGGCTGTTTTAACAATTTTTTGGCATAAATTCAGCTTTACAACAAGATGTAATTATCAACCACAAGCTTTGTATCGAGAAAATGATGTTCCTGTTCAAGCAGGTAGAATTATGGCTATAAAGGGTAATTATAACGAACTTATTAAACAAGCGCAGACTCATGAGGATGAAATGAAATTTTTACTTGAAGAAGAAATAGCTTCTTTGTTTGTTCCTGATGATAAAGCAAAACAAACAATATGTAAGATAAAGTTCATGGCAAATCGTGAATTCTATCTTCCACATATAGATGCTGCAAGAGAATTTTCTTTAAAATGTATAGAAGTTATTTGTGGTAATAGTATTTATCACGAAGAAGGTGTCAGAAAAAGTTTTAATATTTAACAAAAAAAGAGGTTATACTTTATGTAGAACCTCTTTTTTTATAAAAATAAACTATTGATTATTTGATGCTTCTTCTTTTTTCATATTTAACATATTTTGAATTTTTTCAACAATAGCATCACCTTTTTGTTGCATATCAGAAACAATTTCTTCAGCTTTTGACTGAAGTTCTTTTACAGTTTTGTCTGTTTTATTCAAAACTTCTTTTGCTGAATCTGATAACATTTCTCTTGTTTCTTCGCCTGATTTAGGAGCAAGCAATAAACCTGTTACTGCACCTAAAGCTGCACCGATTACAAATCCGCCTATAAATTTTCCTACTGACATATTTTTTCCTTTCTTTTACTTTGAAAACAGTTTGTAAGCTGTTAAAAACCCTTTAACTGCTCCACTTATAATAGCACCTGATATATTTTTCAGTTTTGATACTGCAGTAACTCCAAAACCTAACGTATCAGTCAATGCTTTTTTTAATGTATCTACTCTTTCGTCTGTTGATTTTACAAATGCATTTATTGATTTTAATGATGCTTTTAATTCAGATAAAGTTGGTTCCAATTCTGTTTTTAATAAATCTAAAGTCGAATTAACATTTTTCGTAAATCTTGATAAATCTATAAGAAGCTTTATCAAAAAGCTACTCACCAATATTAATACAATACTTGTAGTGTATATCAAAAATAATAAACCGTTATGTAAAGCTGTTTCTGACATCATTTATCCTTTTACATTGAAAAATCGTAATTTAAATCTTCTAATTCTTTTGCTTTTTTCATTTTTCTGTTTTTAAGAGAGTTATTAACTCTTTGAAAACATTGTTCAACTTTGTATTTAAACATATCCATAGTTTCAGAAGCTTGTCTTTTAGCTTCTTGAACACTTGGAGCCTGAGTTTCAACAAAATTTTCAATAATTTCTTTAACTTCTTTTCTTGATTCTTCACCTGACTTTGGAGCAAATAATACAGCTGCAACAACACCGCCGATTACTCCTGTCATTAACCCTAATCCGAAACAAAGAGAATCATTCTTTCTGCACATTTTATACCTCGACTTTCATTTTTCCTCATTCTAACATGTACAATTCATTAATACAAGTTATGCTTTTATACTATTTTGTATTGTTTCATAGGCTATTATGGCTAATTGGGCATATATAAGTTGTTTTTTATATTTCTTTAAAAACAAATGCAAACTTGTTGTTATTAAGAATTTCTTTAGAAGCTTAAGCAAAAAACTATTTCGTTTTTGTTTCATTTTTTCTCCAAAACCTTTTATAGCTTCAAAGATAATATTTACTTCTTTCCTTATCTTTTGACAAACTTCTCTGATACTATGTCTGTTTTCCAAAAGATACTCATTTATAATGTTTAAATTTCTGTCAAATTTAACAATGGCGATAATCACCGCAATTGCAAAAATTATTTCAAATATTATGGCTGTATAAATTAAGTAAAGCATTTTAATTATTTTGTCTTTTGTATTATGATAAAAATTATAGAGTAAAGGTTAAAAAAAATAAATACCCTTAAGGTTAATTATGAGTAGAATAAAGTTTTATCTGACATTGATTTTATCAAAATTTGTATCGTTGGCTATAAAATTTTTAAGCAAAACATCGGGAACATCTTTTGTAGGATTAATGGTGCTAAAATTTTATCCGGATTTTTTAAAAGACTGTAAAAAATATATTAATGGTGCAATAGTTACTGTTACTGGAACAAACGGCAAAACAACAACAGCAGGTATAATAAGCCAAATTTTGGATAAAGCCGGCAAAAAGCCTGTTCATAATACAAAAGGTGCTAATATGCTGACGGGAATAGCCAATGTCCTTGCGCTTAACATAAGACCTTTTAAACGTTTTGATTGTGCAGTTTTTGAATCAGACGAAGCATATTTGTCAAAGTTATATGATTTTATTGATGCTGATTATCTTTTGGTAACAAATTTATTCAGAGATCAGCTGGACAGATACGGAGAACTTGATACAACAGCAAAAAAAATTCAGGAAGCCATTGATAAAAATAAAAATTTAAAACTAATTTTAAACGCAGATGATCCTCTTGTCGCTAATTTTAAAACACAAGGAAATACAATTTTTTATGGCATTGAAGATGTTAAATATTCTAATGAAAACTATGTATCAAAAGCACCTTCTGAGTTGTTTCATTGTAAATGCGGGAGTATTTTAAAATATTCAAAACGTTTCTTTGCTCATGAAGGTCATTATTATTGTGATTGTGGATATACAAGACCACAGCCTGATTATAATGCTATTGTAACTGTTTACGATGATAAAATAGTTTTAGAAATTCATAAAGGAGAAAAAGTTTATAATTTTGATTTCAATTCCGTAGGCTTATATAATGCTTATAATGCACTTGGAGCAATTGCGCTGTGTTTGGAATACGGAATTGACGAAAATATTATTCAAGGCGCTCTATCAAGTTACCAGACAATATTTGGCAGAGCAGAAAAAACAGTTATAAACGGACATAATACGTTAATTCAATTAATCAAAAATCCGACAGGGGCCAGCGAAGTTTTAAAAACAGTAAATAAAAATTCAAACATTTTAATAGCGATAAATGATAATTATGCTGATGGCAGAGATGTTTCTTGGCTTTGGGATGCAGAATTTGAAGCTTTAGCTGATGTTAGGAATGATATTGTTGTATCCGGTATAAGAGCTGAAGATATGGCATTAAGATTAAAATATTCAGGTGTTTCTATTGAAAAAATAAAAGTTATAAAATCTTTGAAAAAGGCTATTGAATATATTTCGACAAAGACGGAAAAAGATAGCAATATTACTATTTTACCGACATATACGGCACTATTGGAAATGAATAAAAGAGGTTAAATTATGAAGCTTGGCATCAATATAAACTATATCGCAAGTTTAAGAAACGCAATGGGTGGAGCTGAACCTGATTTGCTAAAAAGTGCAAGACTTTGTGAAATCGCAGGTGCTCAAGGAATTGCAATTTATTATGATGGTAAAGATGCTAATGTTACTAAATCTGATATTATGTATATGAAAAGAGCATTAAGAATTCCTATAATGCTAATGATAGAAATGAATGAAAATGCCAGAGAATTGGCTCTTGCATTAAAACCTGATATGGTTTTTGTTGTTCCTGAAAATATGGGATATCAAGATTCAAGAGGCGGTTTTAACGTTGAAAAGAATGTCGATAAATTAAACGAATTTATTGTACCAATGTTATATAATGGTTTAAAGGCAGGTGTTTTTATTGAACCAAAATTGGCTCAGATACAAGCAGCTTATAAAGCCGGTGCAAAATGTGTTGAACTAAATGCAAGAAAATTTTCTGAAGCTTTTGCTCAAAATCCGAATGATAAATCTTTGTTTATTGAGTTGAAAGAAGCTGCGGTGTTTGCAAAAACGATGAATCTGGATGTTACAATTTCAGGTGGTATAAATTATAAATCAATTGATTTCGTAAAAACGATTCCGACCGTTAGTTTTGTAAATATGGGGCATAGTATCATTACAAAAGCAATTTTTGACGGCTTGACAAGTGCTATTAAACAAATGTTAGAAATAATGAATAATAGGGATTAAAAGTATAATGAAATCAGAAAAAGAAGTTATTGAAGAAATGCAATTAGTCTGTGAACAGATGATTATTGACGATATTGAAGAAAATCCTGACTGCGAAAATGAATTTTTTGACTGTGCCTGTTGCGGACAATACAAAAGTCTGGCCGGATCAATTAGATATGGGGAATATCGTCTTTGTAATGATTGTGTTTTACTTGCTGAAGTTAGTTTTGAGTTAGGAAAAATAAAAGATATTCAAGAACTTATTGATGGGATGGAAGATAAAAGACTGGAAGCAATGTGTGACTTTATAAAAAAAGACCAAAAAAGCTTAGAAAATTAATATTTATTTATTTATATTTTTTTAGTTTTCTGTTTTTGTTCAAATATGCCAAAGTTTTGTTATTTAATAAAAAACTAAATTTAAATTAGAGACAGAAGTTCAAACTGCAAAAAAAAATATGTAGTTGAAAATTTTTAGAATTTCAACTACATATTTTTTATAATTTATACTATAAACAGAATGTTTTAAAATGTTATATTGTATGTTGATCCGTTTGTAAATTTAATATTAAATTTAATAGGTTTAGGATCATCTTTATATTTTAAAACTAAAATTCTCATTTCTGCTTGAGGTTTAAGTTCGTAATTTTCAGGCAAAGCATTTGCATATCTTTTTGATTCTTTTGTAATTCTTGCTAATCTTATCCAGTTAGGAACGCTGCATAATGCTGAAGTTCCTGCTGTAAGGACCAATACAGGAGGGAATGTCCCAACTGTATCAATTAAGTCAAGTCTGTCCAAGTCTACAAAAGCTTCTGTTGTTACATCTTTAAGACCAGCAAGTCTTTCACTTGTTGCACTAACTGATGCTGTTGAATTATTTTTATTAATCAAAAGATATTCGTAAGCATGAACATATTTGTTTTCTTTTTGTTTTAGACGATATTCGTTTTGTACAATAGAAATTTTTGAATTTGCATCATAATAATTTGTTGAATCTACGCAATCCAATTTAATTGGATTTGTATCAGGAGTATACGGGAATACTGATGTTTTTTTATTGTCTTTTGCCATTTTGTTATTTAATTTAGCCATACCTGTTTTTAGAGGTTTAACCAAATCAGGTGAGATATAGAAGTTACCTAATGATTGTTTTCTTGCCAATATAAAGAAATCAAATTTGTACTCCTTCATTGCGGCTTTGTCATCTAATTTATCATATTTATAACCCCAATGTGTTAATAAATCTGTCAATTCATTATTTTTAACATCATATTTTTCATTTGAAACGACATAAATATTGGTATTTTGTTTTGCCGGATATAATTTTATAAAATA
>CADCPD010000149.1 GCA_902803265.1 uncultured bacterium
CACAGATATTTGATACAGGGTTACATACATATTGGCAAAAAGGATTTTTAACATTCAATATTAACCAAGATTTTAATTTAATTACTTTATTTTTTGAATATATTTTTTCAACCAAATTCTCTGTCATCTTTTTCTTACTTACAATATTTTTGTGTATTAAAAATAAATTATTTAATGAAAAATATTGTTTACTATACCTTCCAATATTATTAGCAATAACTCTTTCTTTTATGAACATTTACCCATTGCATAGTCGTATTAGTTTATATTTAGTACCTTTAATAATAATTTTGACAATAAAATTTGCGGATTTCATTTGTTTGAAAAACAAACTTATTGAAAAAATAGTCTTGACCACTTGTTGTATTTTTATTTTATTTCCATTATGCAAGTATACCTACAATATGGTTATAAAGAAAAATGTATGGTTGGAAGATTTTGTAACACCGTTAAAATTAGCATTAAATGAAGCAGATAAAGACGATATCATTATTGTTGCCGATGGTGGAAAATGGCTTTACGAATATTATAAAAACGTTATTGTAATTAATCACCCTGTTGTGGTAGAACAATCGTTTATTGATGAAAACGAATATACTAAGCATCTTGACAAGTACAAAAGTAAGCAAAATTATTATCTAATATATGCTCATAATCGTAATAAAGCTCAACGATTAACAACAATATACAACTGGGCAAAAACAAAAGATAATTTTAACTTTGTATATGACAAAAGCATGAATGCTATGATACGTTTTAAAAATTGAAAGAATGTAATTCATAAGTCAAAACATATAACAAAAAACAGACCATAAGGTCTGTTTTTTGTTTGGATATTAAATTTAAAAAATTATTTTTGAATATTCAAATCTTCTAATAACTGAATATCAACTTTGTCACCGGCTTTAGCTCTGTAATTAAGTCCGGGAGTTACAAGTCCTACTAATGCACCAACGGCAAAACCTACAGGCATACCGATTGCTAAACCTCCAACAACAACAGCCCCTGCTGCAACACCAATTCCGCATCCTGCAGCTGTTCCTATTGCCATACCGCCAAGAGTTGAGCCCATACCTTTTCCCATTGCATTAAGTTTGCCTCTTGATAAGTATTCTTTACTGCTAAACAATTTAGCATCTATAGGAATTTGTCTTCCATCTGGAAGTTCTACATATTTAAAATCAATATATACTTTACCGCTTCTGTTAAAAGATTTTGGTTTTTCTACATTAGATACTTCTGCAATAACTCTTGATGACGGAGGCAAAATTTCTGTTCCTTCATTTGTATATGCACCATTTTCAAGTAAAAACGGTACTTTATCTCCAACTTTTGCTGTTTTGCTTGTAAAATCTTCTGCAAAAGTTAATTGCATAGTATTATATTCTAATACACTCACAAGCACATCACTTTTATTTACAACATTTGTCGGTGTCTTTTTTTCTAAATTTTTTGGTAATTTCATATGTTCTGTAGTTACTGCATCAGCTGCAAAAACTAAAGATGTAGCATTAAAAAGCATTGAACACAACAATAATGATAAAATCTTTTTCATATTCTTTCTCCTCTTTCTTGTAGAATTTTAAGCCAAAATTATAAATATTGCAAATTAAAAAATAAAGTAACAAATTTTTTGCAAACATGCGTCTAAAATCTGCCGTCACATATTGCCGAACAATATTCACACTCACTGTTTTCAAGATGATATTCTAATATTTGATATCCGCTTCGGATAATTATTGGCTCTCCGCAATTTTTACAATAAGTTGTTGAGGTTTCAATATTAGACAAATTCCCTGTATAAACATATTTAAGCCCCACTGTTTTTGCAATATTATATGCTTTTATCAAAGCTTCAAAGCTAGTTGCCTTTCTGTCTTCAAATTTAAAATGCGGAAAAAATGCACTAAAATGAATCGGAACATTATCACCCAAATTTTCCAGTATCCATTCACATTCTGCCTGAATTTCTTCCGATGAATCATTTTCCCCTTCAATAAGCATTGTTGTCAATTCTATATGACAATTAGTTTCATTAACGGCATATTTAATTGTATCCAGTACCGGTTGAAGTTTTGCCAGACAATTTTTACCGTAAAATCTCTGACTAAACCCTTTTAAATCAATATTAGCTCCATCCATATATTCAAAAAATTCTTTGGCAGGTTCTTCGTTTATAAAACCTGATGTCACTACAACAGTTTTTATATTATTTTCTCTGCAAAGTTTTGCCGTATCTATTGCGTATTCAAAAAATATAATAGGATCATTGTAAGTGAAAGCAACACTTTTACATTTGTATTTTTTTGCAATATCAACAACTTCCTGCGGAGGTGTTTTATTCAAATTTTGAGGATTAGCTTTGCTTTTTGATATATCCCAGTTTTGACAAAACAAACATCCCATATTACAGCCTAATGTTCCAAATGACAGAATTGGTGAACTCGGATAAAAATGGTATAGAGGTTTTTTCTCAACAGGATCAATTGCTAAACCCGTATTATAACCATAAGTTAATAATTCTATATTTTGATTAATATTTTTTCGTACATGACAAAAACCTTCTTGTCCGTCTGAAAGAATACAGTTTCTCGGACAAATTGTGCATTGAACTTTGCCGTTTTGTAAAATATTTTGATATTTCATTAAAAGTATTATAATACTCATATGTTAAAAATAAAAGAACCGTCTGTTGCAGGAAGCTTTTATACAGCTGATGCAGAGGCACTTGAAGAACAAATAAAATCATTTGCAAAAGCAAACAAAAATACTTATGAATATAAAACAAGAGCAGTAATCATTCCACATGCCGGTCTTGTATATTCAGGAAGGTTGGCTTACGAAGGTATCAGCCAAATAGATAGCACTGTTAAAAATATTTTTATATTTGCACCTGCTCACAGAGTCGGTTTTGACGGAATCGCATTATCAAGTTTTGACAAATGGCAAACTCCTTTAGGAGAAATTAATGTTAATCAAGACATCTGTAAAGAATTATCAGAAAAATATAATGCCAAATTTAATGACAATGCAATTGCGCCGGAACACGCAATAGAAATTGAAGTTCCTATTATACAAACATTGTTTAATGACGTAAAAATAATTCCTGTACTTATTGGAAGATGTGATTTTAAATTTATTTTCAATATTATAAACGAATATTATCAAAATTCGGAAAACGGATTTGTTATATCATCAGATTTAAGTCATTTTTTAACAGACGAAAAAGCTAAAAAACTTGATAATAAAACAGCTCAAATGATTGAAACTGGAAACACTGATGGCTTTATGTTTGAACAAGCATGCGGAGCTTTAGGGATTTTAGGTCTTGTTGAATTTGCAAATAAAAACAACTATTCTCTGATAAGAATTGATATGACAAATTCTTCGGAAACAAATCGCGATAAATCAAGTGTTGTAGGCTATGGATGCTGGTTTTTGTATGAAGGTGATAAAAACGAATTTATAAAAAAATATTATTCCGATTTTGTTATAAATATAGCAAAAATAACATTAGAAACCTCTTTTACAAGGGAAAACCGTACAATAAATTATCCTCAAGTTTTTGATGAATTTGGAGCTTGTTTTGTAACTCTGGAAAAATCAGGACAATTAAGAGGCTGTATCGGTTCAATTCTTGCTCATCAACCTCTGATAGCAGATTTAATCCAACACGCAAAAGATGCGGCATTTAATGATTACAGATTTAATCCTGTCATTGAGAATGAACTAAAAGATATAAAAGTTTCTGTTTCGCTTTTAACAGAACCAAAGAAAATAGAATTTACGGATGAAGAAGATTTATTGGATAAAATGATTCCAAACATTGACGGAATTATTATAAAAGACGGACGGTATCAAGCTGTTTATCTGCCTGTTGTCTGGGAACAGTTACCTGATAAAAAAGATTTTTTAAATTCTTTAAAAATAAAAGCCGGTCTTTTACCGACACATTTTTCAAAAACATTTGAAGCTTACAGATTTGAAAGTATATATATAAAAGAAGAATAAAGAAAGAATGGAAGTATGAATTTTATAGCAGCATTTATTGGCGGAGGCTTAGGAGCATTAATTAGATATATATTGAATCTTGTTACTCCAAATTATGCCTATTTACCGTTTGCAACAATTATTGCAAATTTCTTTGGTTGTTTTATTGCAACAATTGTTTTTGTGTATTTTGCAATGAAAAGCGGCTTAAACCCAACTTTCAAAATTTTTCTCATTACCGGATTTTGCGGAGGTTTAAGTACACTTAGCGCTTTATCTCTTGAATTATTAAAATTTATTCAATCTGATGACTATATAAAAGCAGCAATATATATTGTATTAACCGTTATTATTTGTACAATTGCAGTATTACTTGGATTATTTCTTGTAAAAAATAATTTTAGCTAAATTTTACTCAAAATCACCTAATGTTAATGGGGTTCCAAATTCAAGAGCCTTTGTTGCAGTTTTACCAAGAATTTCTTCGTAATATTTTGGATGCAAGCCACATCCTGGGCGAATTGAACGTACATTTTCAGCCGTAAACTTTTCGCCTTTTTTAATATCTTTTACAGCAAATAATGAACGAGCATGTGCTCTTGATTTTTCAGAATAATCATACGACACTTTACCTAATAGTTTTTCAGTTTTTCTTATTGATTCAATCATATTTTTAAATTCATTCGGTTCAAGCGAAAAATCACTATCTGCAGTTTTTATTTTTCTTGATAGAGTTAAATGTTTCTCTATAACACACGCACCAAGTGCTACCGCAGAAACAACAGTTTCAACATTCATAGAGTGATCTGATAATCCAATTTTTACTCCTTGTTGAGAATATCTATCAATCATATCTTTTATTGTTAAAATATTCATATCTTCAAGTTTTGCAGGATAGCTGGATGTGCATTTTAAAATTGTTATATCGTTATTTCCAACGCTTTTACATGCATTAATTGCCTCTTGAATTTCATCCAAAGAAGAGATTCCTGTTGATATAATCATTGGTTTACCTTTTGATGCGGCATATTTTATTAAAGGGTAATCAATTGCTTCAAAACTTGCGATTTTGTACATAGGAATATTTATACCTTCCAAAAAATCGACAGCGGTTTTATCAAAAGGTGTTGAAAAGAAATCAATACCAATACTATCAGCATATTTTTTTAAATCTTTTTGCCATTTCCAGGGAGTAGAAGCTTCTTTATAAAGGTCATAAGAATTCATTTTTTCCCAAGGTGAACTTTTCATGCCCATAAAGATTTCGTCATTACAATCAATAGTCATAGTGTCCGCAGTATATGTCTGTACCTTAATTGCATCAGCACCGATTTCTTTAGCTGTTTCAATAATTTTTTTTGCTGTATTAAAATCTTTATTATGATTTGCTGACATTTCAGCTATAATATAAGTCTTATTCATATCGTTCTCTTTCTCTCCAATCAAGCCATTTTTCGGTACCATTTTTTATCAATTCAAGAGTTTCTTTTGCTCCTATATTAAACAGTGCATCCAATATCGATAAATAAGGTATAAATTCCTTTGAATGAATTTGTAAGTATGATTTTGGTATATAATTTTGAAAAACAACAGGATACTTTTTATAATCAAACATATCTTCTTTCATATAATCAAAAGAACCAAATGCAGATAAATATTCATTCGCCCCAATCCAATCAAGAAGCTCTGTTACTCTTTTTGTACGGCTTGAATCTGATTTAGTTTCATCTGTAAAATCTGATGAATAATAAAATTCGCTTTCAATTTTTAAAATACTGCAAATTTCTTTAATTAAAGCAATATTTAATTCTGATAAAATTTTATATTCTTCTGAAATAATATTTTTGATTTTTGGAAAAATTTCGCTAAAGAAATGCGTATTTCTATAATTGTATTCCAAAGTTCTCAGTAATTTTTTCTTCCATTGTGGATTATCTACGATTAAAACTTCATTAAAATTTAATTTAAAGCATTTTGATTTTTGAATGGGCACATTATAATAATCTACCTGATTTTTATTTACAAAAAGTTTATTTCTTGTATGGTGTGATTGTACAACAAATTGAAAGTCATCAAGAAAAATAAATGTATCCGATTTATATATAAGCTCAAACAACCCTTGCCAAGGAAGAAAACATGGCTGCATCATTGCTACTTTAGTCATACAATCATTCTACCACAAATTGATATTTTGTAAGTAAGCTCAACTTATCACTCCAAATTTTTTCATCTTCACTATCTGCAGGTATTTCAACAAACCCAACAGATTGATAAAGCTTTATTGCAGGAATATTTGTTTTTAAAACATGCAGAAAAATTGTTTTAATGCCGATTTTTTTTGCTTTGTTTATCAATTCAAGACAGGCTGATTTTGATAAGTGTTTACCTCTGTAATTGTTGTCTCCGATATAAATCCAAAGATGAGAAGTTGTATCTTTAATGTATTTTAATCCGCAATTTCCTATATGATTATCATTATAAAATATTGCATAAATCTTCTGAGTTTTATCTTCTAAAACTTTTTTGAAATGCTTAATATGTTCTTCGTATGAGGGCTTATCCTGCATTACAAAAAGCCTTTGAAAATCATCATCGCAAATCCATTTAAATGTTTTTTTTGCATTTTCAATTTCAAAATCTTTAAGCATTATGTTTTGCATAAAACTCTTTTCTTAAATTTTCAAGCGCGCCAAGCCATTTATCTTCTTCTCCGTCTTTGAAAATTTCATTAAATTTAGTTAATTTGTTTTGTATTTGTTCATTCGAATTTCTTTGGGTTCTTAATTTATGATTATATTTATCATTTTCATTTATTTTTTTGCCAAACAAAAACTCAAAAATATTTTCGCTTCTTCTAAATGCACAGTACTGACAAGCATTCTGTCTATTTTTCGTATCAAAACTAAACATTCTTTTTCTTAATTCTCTTGCTTTCTTTGAATTATAAGCATCAAGCAGTGAAACGTTAATATCATAAATATTTCCAATATTCAAAATTCCTTTTATATCACAAGGACAACTGGACATGTCTCCGTTTTCGCTAAATCTTAATCTTGTATATACACAATCGCTATAATATAAATTTGATTGTTTTAGTTTATCGTGTACAGAGCTAAATATAGGCGCGACCTTACCTTCCTGAGCAAAAGATAGTGGTGCAATATTAAAAATATAGTTGGTTATAAAATCCATATCTTTCATTGCAGCAGGCGTATGAATTATGTAATTTGCATATGAATAAGGAATTTTAAGGGCATACTTCTTTAAAAATTTGACTTGATTAATAAAAGATTTTTCAAAATTATCTTTTTTACATATTTCCAAATAATTTTCTTTATCAAGAGCATATAAAGAGCAAGAAAAATTATATATCGGTGCATCAAGAATTTTATCGATTAAATCATCATTTAAAATTGTAAAGTTTGATATTAAAACAATTTTTGAATTAGGTAATTCTTGATTTGCATAATATATTTTATCGATTATTTTTTTGTCTATAAATGGTTCATTTTGCGCATATAAATGCAATTCACCCGAAAAAGAAACTTCTTTTAATTTTGAGATTATAAGTTCAAAAGTTTCATCAGACATAACCCCTCGCGTAGGTGTTTTGTCATAATTTGGACACATATAACAATTATTTGTACAAGCATCTATAGTTTCAATGAGAACATGAGTAAAGCCACAAGTAGATTTACCTTGTAATTTAGTCAATCGCTCTTTAAAAAATTTCAACATATTAACTCTAACTTTCTGTATACCCAAATTAACATGAAGATATACCGGTTGCAATGCGTTTTAATACTTCAAAATCATTAATAAAATCATCCAAATCCGTTTTTGAATTTTTGATAGTTTCAACTGTTATTTTTGCTTCGTTTGGTATTAATTTTAAAATTCTTGCTATATCTAATTCGCCTTCTCCTAAATGAGGATGCGAATCATAAATAGATGTTATATCCTCAATATCAGTCAGATGAAACATTTGAGGATTTAATTTTAGAAATTCTTCAATATATTCATAGGGGTCTTGATTTAAAGAATTTGCAGCACAAATTGCGTGCCCGAAATCAAGACAAAATCCACATTTCGCTGTATCAATAGCGGTTTTTATTTCATCAATATTATATCCTCTGCAATATTCTCCACCTATACGGTTAGGCAGTGCTACAAAAGGTTTATTTTCTATTAACGCACGAGATTCATTTAATAAAGTTAATTGAATTGCTGTTTCTTCTATATCCCCATCCATTCCACCATGAATTACTATATATTGAGCATCTAATGCATCTGCATATTTTTTCACTTCTTCAAAAATTTTACGATTATTTTCCTGTTTTTCTTTTTTAGCAAGATTAAATCCGTGCGCAGAATGCGGACAATGAATAATAAATGGTATTTTTAAATCTTGCCATTTTTCAAGATATTCCAATGTATTAGGCACAACATACAGCTCAATATAGCCATAAATATTTTTCTCATAAAGTTTTATGGCTTCATGTAAATAATTATCTGTATTTATTGACCAAAGTTTTAAACCTAAATTATAACCCATTTATAATCCTATATTTTATTTCAGCCCTTTTCCAGTCATCTAAAGTATCAATATCCTGACATTCTTTTTCATCTATTATATAAGCAGCAGTATTATCAGAAACTAAGGAATGGTATTGATACATTTTATCAACCTTACAAAAATAAAACATACCTGCATCAAAGTATTTTGGCTCTATATCTTGTGAACGCATATTTTGCGCTTTTCTGTCATTTGGTATTAAAATATCGTTTTCAATTTTCATAGCCCATTCAATTGGTACAGGATATTTGCAAACCGGTACAACCCCATCATATCCAAGCATTTTTTCATAGGCCTTTTTCAATGTTTCAGCTTTCAAAAACGGAACACAAGGATATATACAACACAAAGTATCGAAATTTTTACAAATTTTTTTATATTCATTTATAACTTCATCCAGAGCATCAAATGTTGTTGCCAAGTCAGATGCGGTTTTCTCCGAACGCAGAAAAGGAACTTCGGCACCATATTTTTTTGAGATTTCTGCAATCTCCTCATCGTCAGTTGACACCATAATTTCATCAAATATCTGTGATTTTTGCGCAGCCTCTATTGCATAAACAATCATAGATTTACCCATAAATTCTTTTATATTTTTTTTAGGGATTCTTTTTGAACCACCTCTTGCTGTTATAATTGCAATTATGCTCATTAATTAATCCTTCCAAAACCGCTTGTAGCAGGCAATCCTTCAAGATTTTTTTCTACATTATTTTCTTGTATTAATTTTGATAATTTTGCAAAAACTCTATTACAAGCTATTTCATATTTTTCAACATCCTCAAGAGTATGTGCGTACATCGCATAGAATCCACTTCCTGCTAAAAATCCTTCTTTAAGCATTTCCTGCGTAAAATATGCAATATTAACTAAATGATTTTCTTCAAAGTTAAAATGAATTAATGGTTTAAATCCGCCAATATGAATTTTAATATTGTGTTTTTTACCAAGATTTTCCCAAATATTCCAAACTTTATCCGCAATTTTGAGCATATGAGTTGAAGCATCAACTTTTATAAATTTGTCTATCATTGCAATCGCTGCAACACTTCCTATACGTTCAGTCCAATTGGTTGAAGTAATGAAAGCATCTTGTGCATAATGCATTACCCATTCTTTACCAATAATTGCGGAAATAGGATACCCGTTGCCTAAAGCTTTTGAAAACACTGCAATATCAGGATTAAAACCAAGTTTTAAATGAGCCCCGCCATTACAAATTCTAAAACCGGCTGAAACTTCATCTATAATTAAAGGAACTTTTTTTGTTTTTGCTATATTATGAACAACATTAATAAATTCTTTTGTCGGTTCATAATTCCTGATAGGTTCCATAACTATTGCTGCTAAATCATCACCTGCTTCTTTTATAGCATTTTTAAAATCTTCAATATCATTATAATGAAAAGGAATTGCGGTTCCCTTTAAACCATTTGGAACCCCATTAGGATTTAAACCTGCAATCCATTGATCATCTAGTGCCTCTTTTTTACCTAAATTCGCCGCCAAGTACCAATCACACCAGCCATGATACCCACAAAAAACAATTTTGTCCTTATTTGTAGCAACACGCGCTATTCTAACAGCAATTGACATTGCTTCACCACCACCTCGTGCAAATCTTGCCATATCAGCCCATGGATGAAGTTCAATTAATTTTTCGGCTAACGCCACTTCTTCCGGAGGATTTAGGGTGGTGGCAGAACCTTTTTCAATTGCCTTTATTACAGCTTTGTTAACATCAGTATCAGCATAACCTAGAACTGTTGCTCCAATTCCACCAATAGAAAAATCAAGATATTCATTATTATCAACATCTATAACTTTTATACCATGAGCTTCTTTAAAATATGTTGGCCAAACCCCACGTGAAAATCTATCCGGTCTTTTTGACAACAATTGTGTCATACCAGGAATTAGTTTTACAGCTTTATCTTGCAATTCTTTTGATTTTTTATTGTTTAAAACTGTCTTATGCATAAATATCCTTTACCTTTTTACCCATAAACTTGGCATTACAATAGATGTTTCAATATTTTCAAATTCGCTGCCAATAACATTCAGTATATCACTTGAAAAATCGGATTCAAAAATTTTAATATTTTCTTTTAATTGTTCAATATTATCAACTCCAAAAACCAAATGCGAAATCGCATCAAATTGCTTAACATAAAGCATAGCAAGTTTTATTCTTGATATATTAAAATTTTCACATAATTCATTAATTTTTCTGATAATTGGTTTAGCACCAGACAAAAATTCCGGTACTTCATTTTCATTCATTAAAATTAACCCCTGAATAAAAGCACTTCTTGAATGTATTTGAATTAAACTATTTTTAATCGCATAATCAAAAATCCCTTCTTTTTTCATTCTTTGATCAAAAATACTGCTTGGAAGTTGAATAAAATCAACGTAAGGACTATCTATACAAATACGTGCCTCATCAGGATAATAAACAGAAACTCCACAATGTCTGATTTTACCTTCTTTTTTTACTTCATACAGTGCTTTTAGTTTTTCTTCATCAAAAGCATATCTTGAAGAATGGAACATATAACTATCCAGATAATCCGTATTTAATATTTTTAACTGGTTTTCAAGATGTTCTTTTATAACTCTTTTGTAATTATCAGTTTTGACATCATCAAGAGCATTCGGTTTAAATTTTGAACTTAAAAAAAGATTTTCACGAAGTACTGTTTTTCTTTTTAAAAATTCACCTACGACTTCTTCAGCTGTCCCGTAAGCATTTGCTGTATCAATACTATCAATTCCGTTTTGAGTAGCATAATCAAGCATTTTTATTGCGTCTTCTTTTGACGGTTGTTTTTGACCCTTTATACCGTAATCCATTCCAAATTGAACAGTCCCTAAACAAAGTTTCATCTATAAAATTCCTTTTATTCTTTTTATAATTTCATCTAAATCGTCATTGGTTAAATCAGGATACAATGGGAGAGAAATACATTGCTCATAATATTTTTCAGCTTTCGGATAATCTCCTTCTTTATAGCCTTGTTCTCTATAATATGGTTGAGTATGAACAGGTATATAATGAACTTGTAAATTCAACCCCTTTTCTCTTGCCTTAAAATAAAATTCTCTTCTGCTTTCAACTAAAATCGGATAAAGATGAAAACACGCATTTGAAAAATCTCTTTCAATTAAGTGTGGCAAACCCAAGTTTGTATTGTAATAATCTACAATTTCACGTCTTCGTTTTTTAAATTCTTCTAATCGTTTTAATTGCGAAATCCCCAGTGCAGCCTGAATATCGGTCATTCTGTAATTAAAACCAAGTTCTCTCATCTCATAACGCCAGTCCGATGCCATTTCTCCGTCTTTATGCATTCCATGAGAGCGAAAAGCACATAATTTTTTATAAAATTCTTCACTATTTGTTGTAACACATCCACCCTCAGCCGTTGTTATTGTTTTAACGGGATGAAACGAAAATACGGTCATATCAGAATATTTGCAACAGCCAACGTTAGTTTCTTTATAAACTGAACCAATAGCATGCGCTGCGTCTTCTACGACAAATAAATCGTGTTCTTTGGCAATTTTTGAAATCTCTTCCATATCGCAAGATTGACCTGCAAAATGAACCGGAATTATTGCTCTTGTATTTTTGGTAATATGTTTTTTTATTTCATCAGGACTTATATTTGCAGTTTCTTTATCAATATCTGCAAAAACAACCTTAGCACCAACATATCTTGCACAATTTGCACTTGCTAAAAAGGTAATCGGAGTTGTAATAACTTCATCTCCGTCCTTTATTCCAAGTGCCAACATTGAAATATGTAGTGCCGATGTTGCACTGTTTACCGCAACACAATATTTTGCCCCAGTGTAGTTACAAATGGCTTTTTCAAATTCTTTTACTTTCGGACCGCATGTTAAATACGGCGATTTTAGAGTTTCAACAACTGTATTAATATCATCATCCGATATATTTTGTTTTCCGTATCCATATATTTTCATATAAATATACCTGCCTTATTCTAAATATTGAGTAAACAGTATCGCATGTTCTTTTGTTAATAACGGAACATTTTTAAGGACAGGATATACTACAAGGCACTCTTTACAAAAATAATTTACTTCTCCGAATTGAGTACTTGTTACAAGATGATTTTGACAAATAGGACAACAGTATTTAACAGCTTCTTTGTTTTGAGCTTTTGCATTTTTTTCAATAATTAATAGTTGTGGCTGATTGGCATACGTACCAATTGGGAATAATTTATATTCAATTATTTTATAACCAAGACTATCTGTTATTGCTTTTAAATTCTTTATGTACTTATGTTTATCAATATTCTTTTTTGTTTCTTCATTACCAAGTTCATAACAAGGTTCAATTAATATAAGATATTTATTTGTAATTCTATACAATTCCTTTAATATATCACTAGCTTTATCTGTATTTGGTTCAATTGAATGAACTGTATAAACAATATCAAATGCATTGTCTTCATATGGAGTTTGTAACAAGTTGCCAACAATTAATTCTGCACTATTATTATATTTTTTAAGAAATCTTTGTCCTTGCATTATTCTGGAAGGAGCCAAATCAAACCCATAATATTTAGCATTTTTATTACATTTTTCTATAATAAAATTTAATGTCGTTGCTTCTCCTACTCCTGCTTCAAGTACTGTAGAATAATCAAATTTGTCAAAAACATCTTTTATAGCAGTAATAAATTTTTCTTTGTATACCTTTGATTTTAATGAAATTCTCTCATTGTTAATATGATAATTATCGCTCTCATTATCATCTTCATAATCTTTTATATATGAACCGGCTTGCAAATCATAAGATGTCATAATTGAATTTAGAGTGTTATTTGAGGTGTTTTCTCTTTCTCTAAAATATTCCATAATATTTACATTTTTGTCATATAAATCCTTTAATGACATATTATAAATCCTTTATAAGTTCTTGCATATTTTCAATAGTAAGCCATCTGTCATTGTTTCCGCTATGATATTCAAAATCTTCAGAAACTTTTTTCGCATTTGGATATTTATGTTCAATATTTTCAAAATTAATTTGCGGTAAAATTATATAATAATCATTTAATTCAATTGTATTTGGAGCATCTGCCATTGTAATCATTTGTTCGTGAATTTTTTCTCCTGGTCTAATGCCAATTTCTTTTATTTCTAAATTTGGAGCTATAGCTTTTGCTAAATCAGTCATTTTCATTGATGGAATTTTTTTAACGTAAAGCTCTCCACCTTGCATTGTTTCAAGTGCAGTTAAAACCATTTCAACAGCAGATTCAAGTTTTAACCAAAAACGGGTCATTCTAATATCAGTTATAGGCAACTCTGTTGCACCTTCTTTAACAAGCTTTTGAAAATATGGGATTACAGAACCTCTTGAACCAGCGACATTACCGTATCTTACAACTGAAAAACGAGTTTTTTTACTTCCACAATATGCATTTCCTGCTATAAATAATTTATCAGAACATAATTTCGTGGCTCCATATAGATTTATTGGCGCACACGCCTTATCTGTTGATAAAGCAATAACTTTTTCAACACCTTTATCTATAGCACAATCTATAACATTTTGAGCGCCATGAATGTTTGTTTTTATAGCTTCAAAAGGATTATATTCGCATGCCGGCACTTGTTTTAATGCAGCAGCATGAATTACAATATCAACACCTTCAAATGCCCTCATCATTCTTTCTTTATCGCGTACATCACCGATAAAAAATCTCATTTTTTCTTCATACGGCTTAAATTCCGGCATATTTTGCATTAAAAATTGTTTGTATTCATCACGAGAAAATACTATAACTTTTTTTACATCAGGATATTTTTCAAATACAGTTTTGATAAATTCTTTACCAAAACTTCCGGTTCCACCCGTTACTAATATAGTTTTATTATTTAACATATCTTAAGCCCATAACTGTTACATTATTATAGTAAATAAATATAATTTTACAAACTATATTTTTATTAAAAATATAGTTTATATTTCTAAAATATTTTAATCCCAACACTCTCTTATAGCTGCAAAATCATCAATTATTTCATAAACCTTTTTGATATAATTTTCACTGCAATATTCTTTTGCCAAGACTTCGCCTTTTTGTATTAAAGAGTTTTTAAAAGATTCATCTTCCAATTTTTTGATATTTTCATAAAAATTTTCGCCTGTTGCGGGATTAAAATATAAAGCACAGTCTTTTAGTTGTTCTCTTGCCCCTTTAAAATCAGAGCAAATAACGGGACATCCTAATGCCATAGCTTCTAACGGCGGAATATTATCAGGACCTAAATACGAGGCATAAGTTAGAGCATATGCATTTTTATAAAGAGAAATAAGCTCTTGGTTTGTTACAAAACCGGCAAATACTACATCATGTTCGAGATTTAACTCTTTTGCTTTTCTTTTTATATAATCCATATTACCTTTATCAGAACCAGTAAAAACAATTTTAAAGTCATAATTTTCTTGTTTTAGCGTTACCAATTCTCTAAGCAATCTTATATGATTTTTATGAGCCCAAAACTGTGCCGGATATAACAAGTATTTATTTTTTTCAAGAGAAAATTTTAATAAAACATTTTCGTCTTCTTTTGTTGTATAGATATATTCAGGAGTAGGCATAGGTATTGTTTTTACCAAATCTTCATTTACATTATAAAATTTACAAATTTGGGATTTCCCTTCATTATTACCTATAATTATTCTTGAAGCTCTCGGAATATAATATCCATAAAACTCTTCTCTTGAATCAAAAGTCCAATCAGTGTAAGAAACTTCAGGAAAATATGGCTGTTCTCTTTGTGCCAAATCCCATACTGTCATTATAAACGGAGCTTCGACTTTTTGATGAGATAACGTCATATAATACACTAAGTCTATTTTATCTTGTTTTATAATATCATTAAAAGTTATCAGATATTTATTATTTTTTCTGTTTTTAGAAAAAAGTCTTAAAAGAAAATTTTTCTTTTTAAGCTTTTTATTAGCTTTATACATGTAATTAAGGTTAATAAATGTCACATTTTTATTGCTTTCAAAAATATCATTATCACTTATATAATAAACTACGATTTCATGTTTTGAAGAATATTTTTTCAGACATTCAATAAAATTATACTGGAATACACTTCCACCACCGATATCTTTTGAAATCAAACGTCCTGCATAAAATCCTATTTTCATAAAATCTCTCCAATAAAAATTGTTTTGAAACTAATAATATCTATTTTTAAACCTTCTCTTTTTCTGTATAAAATTTTTCGTGTTATTATTATAGTACGAATAAGCATTTTAGTAATATCCTAAATATATATTATGCACAAAGAAGTTATAAATAGTATTTTAGAAAAACAAAAAAAGGGAATTGTCTTTGAATTTCCACAACAATGCCAGACTTTGCAAACTTACGAAATAAGATATTCTGCAGTAGACACTCTTGGTGATTTATTATTTACGAATAACAATTCCGTTATTTATAGAGGAATAAAAAAAGAGAGTCTTAATAAATTTATAGAACTTTATGAAACAGGAATTTTACAAACTTTTGTTGAATATAACTTTATACCTAAATTTAAAATTTCAAATTATAGATTAGATAATTACTCGATAATACTTGAAATTGAAAAACTAAGAGTTATTTATCCTTATTTTTGGTCTTACTCGATGATTAAAGCAGAAGCAATTTTAAAATTAAATCTTATAGAAATTCTTGATTATTTTGGATACGGACTTGTTGACGGACATAGTTCAAATGCAACATTCAAAGATGGAAAGCCTATTTTTTTCGACTTTGGAAGCTTTGCCAAAGGTATAAAAAGCGATTATGCTAAACTTGAAATTATAAGATCTAACATTTTACCATTAATTATGATGAGTATAAAAAAATCTTACTTTCCTAGATATAAATTATTAGGCGATAGTCCTGAAAAAATATTACCCGGTGTTGACTTTGAAAGATCTTTTGAAGTTAAAAATGCTATAAAGAAATTCAGAAATATTTTAAATTGTAATCTAGTAAATAATGTTTTAAATAAAAAAACAATAAAATCTGGTTTTGTTAATAAACTGTTCAATTTTGAAACTACCCATAAAAAATACAAAACTCCTTGGAAAAACTATTATCCTGAAACTCATCCTGATAAAAAAGTTTCAGGCAGATTTAAAAAAGTTATTGAAAAAATCAATGAATATTGTTCTGATTGTAAAACTTTTCTCGATTTAGCAGGAAATAAAGGATATCTCGCATATTGGGTAAAAAATAATACGAATATTCAAGATGTAAGTTCAAGTGATTATGATACTTTGGCTATTGAAAGCGGAATTAAAATTTTTAAAGATGACGGTATTAATTTCTATGTTTTAAATTGTATGTCTCCTTTTCTTAATATACAAAATTTTAAATCTGATATAGTTTGCGCTATGGCAGTTACACATCACTTGCTTTTAACTCAAAAAATAGATATTAATTATATGTTTAATACGTTAAAAAGTTATGTTGGAAAATATATTTTTATTGAATTTTGCCCTCTTGGGATGTATTCATTAGATAATCCGGATGTAAAACCTGAAGTTCCGGACTTTTACACTATCGAATGGTTTGAAGAATATTTTAAAAAACATTTTGAACTTATCAATAAAGAAGTAATTGAAAAAGTAAATATAAAAGGTGAAACCTTTGACCACAGAATTTTATATGTTGGCAAAATTTATTCTTAAATTGTATCAAAATAATCAATTTTAAGAACCCATTTTAACAATTCCGGATCCTTCTCAACTTCTGCTTTGTGAAAATCAAAACCTTCTTGGTATGATTTTTGGTATTCTTCATTAATGTGTAGATAAGTTTGATAACTTTTATTGAATTTATTAAATTTATCAATTACCGGTTTAATTATTTTATTGTATTTCTTTCTAAAATAAGGTAATTTGACTATATCAATATTTTCATTTGGTTTAAAATTATAATAATCAAAACCATTTTCTTTTCTAATCTCCGAAAAAGAATCAGAAACTCCTTGATAAAAAGCTCTTTTTTTAAAATATTCTAATGTCATTCTATTTTTAGGGACAAAATGATGAATTAAAATCTTAGGATTAAATAATGCATAATATCCTTCTTTGTTAAGTTTAAGAGATAATGCAGTTTCGCCGTCGCCTTGATATCTTTGCTTATCTTTCGGTACAACATCAGGATTAAAACCACCATATTTTAAAACGCTATCTTTTCTAACTATAAAATTACAACCAAAAACATATAGTGTCGGTAGTTTATGATTATCAATATTAAAATCAATTAAGCTTAATTTATCCATGTATTTGCCATATTGAGTTTCAATCCAAAAATATTTTAACCATGCAGGGGGATTTACTTCATATAAAGGTAAATTATTACCTCCGGCAAGCACAACTTTTTCATCATTAAATGTTTTTTCTATTTCAACAAGCCAATTTTTATCAACAAAACTATCATCATCTATATAACAAAGAATTTTCCCTTGGGATTCTTTTAAACCTCTCAATCTTCCTGCAAGCTGACCATAGTTGTCTTCTTGAAAATATTTTAAATTTGGTATTTTATCTTTAAAGGATTCTATAACATCATAAAAATTTTCATTTGAAACATTATGAACAATTATAACTTCATATTCTTCTTTAGGTTTATTAATTACACTTATATACTTTAAGCACTCATTCGTAAGCGTTTTATTGCAGGTAGGAACTATAATGCTATATTTAACCATAATCGTAGCCAATCATTTTAATAATTGTTCCGTAATAATTGCTATAAGAATTGCTCAAAAATCTTATAAATTTCTTGCAAAGATACTTTCTTTGGTGCACATTTTTAAAAAATGTTGTACGGTAACGCCATATTAGCATACCTAAACACATAAGACAACGTTATAGAATAAATTGTAAATATTTATTATCGATTTCTTCTTGCTCTAATCCGATATATCTTAATGTAACATTTGGAGTTGAATGGTTGAAAATTTTTTGAAGTAAAATTATATCTTTAAATTTTTTATAAAAATGATATCCGAAAGTCTTTCTTAATGTATGTGTTCCGATATTTATGTTAATATTTGTCTCAATACAGGCTTTATTTAGAATTTTGTATGCCGTAAATCTATCCATTCTGTTATTATATATCGTTTGAAATAATGCACTATTAATGTCTTTATCTTTAGTATAATTACCAAGTAAAATTTTTAATTTTGCATTAAGAGGAAACCTTTTATATTTGCCAGTCTTTTTTTCATAAATTTCAATATAATTTTTATTTTTTACGTTTTTTACATTTAATCTTAAAATGTCGGATATTCTAAGACCACAATTAATTCCCAGACAAAATAACACGTAATCTCTCTTGCTTTTTTTATAAAAATATTCTTTTAATTTTTTTAAATCAGACTTGTTTTTAATTGGATCTACACAGCTCATACAATTTCCCTTTCTTTTATTTGCATAGTTTTAAAAATTAAAAATGTTGACCAGATAATATGGGCAACATTTTTTAAAAATGTTATCCAAATAAAAAAATACTCAACATAAGTAAAAAACAAAAATCAGCTTGCCTAAAAAAACGTAATGAAAATAAGAATATTATTTGAGAAATTATATATAAAATTTATTTGTAAGCAAAAAATTAATTATCTTCCATCTTCTCTAATCGAACACTACCCACTAATTGCAGGAAACAAATTTTATAAATTTGCTTTTAGGAATGAGGAATTTTTTTATTTTGAAAAATCTAATATCCAATATTTAAAAAATTTAAATGGGGTTGCAAAATATATTCCAGAATATGAATACCATTTTAAATATTTCAAAACTGATAAACTTAATCTAATAAAAAATAAAGACGAACATTTAAAATATGCTGAAGAAATATTAACTGCTTTTAAAAAATACGGAGAATATAAATATACAAAACTTGAAGATTTAGAATTTATCAATAAGGGTCTTCTATTAATAAAAGCAATAACAAATGAAAAAACCTATCAGCATTATAAAAATAGAGTCATTGACATATTAAGCAAGACTAAATTTAGAATAGGTATATGTCATGGGGATTTTCATCCGAAAAATCTTTTAAAAAATGACAAATCACCAATATTAATTGATTTTGACTGCGTACGAAAATCTTCTATACAAGAATTTGACTGTTTATATTTTGTTGTACAGTCAATGATAGATTATGATTATGAAAATATATGGTGGCACAAAGCTATCACGTATGATATATCAGGATACCATGATTTTGTTTCAAAATTTATAGATAACTCAATTAACATGGAAGATTTGAAATTGATATTTTCAATAGACAGAATAGGACAAGACAGCAAATATTATCCAAAAATACAAAACAATCCTATAAATGATATTATAGAATATTTAGAAACAGCTCTTGCTTAATCAATTCCTTTTGATAAGTGCTTATATACAATTCAATGTTATATTATTTATTTTTATCCTTTTTATTATATGAAATTTTAATTGTATTGAAAAACACTAAAGTTCTTTTATTGCCTTGTTTTTCTTTTCTTAATAAAAAGTATTTGATTTTAGAATTTAAAGAAGGATTGCATTCACCGTATTTGACATAATTAAGTAAAGTTTTCCTTATAACATTATTAGAAGTTCTATTTGATAATCCCAACTTATTTTTAAAATTTTCAATATTTTCTAAAGACATTTCAACATTAGGATAAATAGGCAAATTGTTTTTAAAAAAACACATATTTTTCATGCAATAATCAGAACTTGTATATTCATTAGCAGATTTATAACCGGATATATTTGAAAAATCCTTAAAATTTTCACCTTCTATCTGTCCTTTTTTTGTTTCATTGGCATATATAAAAACTTTTAAACCCAAATCAACACAATAAAATATATTTGAACCACTAAAAGAATTTGTAGTAGAATACTTGTGATGTTTAATAATTTCATAAAAATTATCGACAAAATCAGGATCATTAGCATGTCCTGCTGTATATACATTAAACCCTTTTTTAATAAATGGAATATGTCTGTTTTTTAATAAATCATTATAATACATGCATATATTTATTGGTTTGAATTCATCAGGTAATTCAAGCAACTTTTCTGCATATTCATCCCAATCCACATTTGTATCCATTACTGTACATGAATGATACGGGAATACAATTGTGCCTTTTGCATTTTCATCCTGTTTTATATTCTTTAATTCTTTATACCTTACAAAAGAAGAACCAAAACAAAAAGTTTTACCTTTATCAGCACCTTTTTCAAGTAAATAATTTAATTCATCAATATTATTTAGTAATACCGGCTCTTTATATAATAACGCATAATCTTTTTCTTCATGCGGAGAAACATGAATACCATGATAAACATATGCTTTTATATTTATTTTTGATGGAATATCCAAAATTTCTTGAATAATTTTCCTTGCACTATAAAAATCTAAATCATACGGTTTATAAAGTGTATTTTTTATTTTATCTATCTCTTTATCCAAATCGTAATTATAGAAATCCACAAAAAACTCCTTATAGAAGAATTATATAACAAATATTATTTAACATTCATAATGAAAATTTTTAAAATTTAACAAATTCATTTTTTCAAATAATTATGTTATAAATATAATATTGTTTTGACAAACTTTATTGAATCTATCTGCACAATAGAATCAGCACAAGTGAGGTCAAAGTATGAATGTAAATAAAAATTATAAAAATTTAAATGAAAGCTATCTTTTTTCAAACATTGCAAAAAAGGTTAATGATTTTGCTTTAAAAAATTCTGATATGGAAATAATTAAACTGGGTATTGGTGATGTTACTTTACCCTTATGTCCTGCTATTATTGAGGCCTTGCACAATGCTGTCGATGAAATGGCAAGAAAAGAAACTTTTAAAGGCTATGGTCCTGAACAGGGTTATGATTTTTTAAAAACTTCTATACAAAATTATTACAAAAATTTTGAGGTTTCGCTTGATTTAAACGAAATATTTATATCTGACGGTGCAAAAAGCGATTTGGGAAATATTTTGGACTTATTTGATAAAGATAATTCATGTTTGGTGCCTGATCCGGTTTATCCAGTTTATGTAGATACAAATATGATGGCAGGAAGAAGAATTATTTTTATTGACGCGAATGAAGAAAATGAATTTTTGCCGTTGCCTAATGAAAAAATAAAAGCGGATTTAATATATATTTGCTCTCCAAATAATCCTACGGGTGCGGTTTATAACAAAGAACAACTTAAAAAATGGGTTGATTATGCTTTAAAAAATAATTCAATAATTCTTTTTGATTCAGCTTACGAAAGTTTTATAGATGATAATAATTTACCAAGAAGCATTTATGAAATAGAAGGTGCTAAAAATTGTGCAATAGAATTTTGTTCTTTCTCTAAAACTGCAGGTTTTACTGGTACAAGATGCGGTTATACAATTGTTCCGAAGGAATTAGTTTTTGACAATATGAGTCTTAATAAAATGTGGCTTCGCAGACAAACAACAAAATTTAACGGCGTTCCTTATATTGTTCAAAAAGCCGCCGCCGCTGTCTTTACAGAAGAAGGTCAAAAACAAATCCATGAAAACTTAAATTACTATAAACAAAATGCAAAAGTTATAAGCGGAACTCTTGATAAATTAAATATAAAATATACAGGTGGTAAGAACTCACCATATATTTGGCTAAAATGTCCAAATAATATGAACTCTTGGGATTTCTTTGATTTACTTTTAAATAAAATCGGTGTTGTCGGAACTCCAGGTTCAGGCTTTGGCAAAAATGGTGAAAACTGGTTCAGATTAACTTCGTTCAATACGCTTGAAAAAACACAAGAAGCTATGGAAAGATTTTATAATTTATTTAAATAATTATTTCACCAACAAATGAATACTCAGCACAGCCTGTCATATAAACATTATGTTTTGTGTCATTAGTGTTGCCTTGCCATTCTATTTTTAAACTTCCGCCAGGGAGATTTGCTTTTACGGTGTTATTCAGATACCCGTTTAAAATACCGGCAACAGTAGTTGCGCAAGCTCCTGTTCCACACGCCAAAGTTATCCCGCAGCCACGCTCCCAAACGTTAATAACAATTTCATTTCTTAATAAAATTTCAACAAATTCAACATTTGTTTTTTCAGGAAAAAGCTCATCATTTTCTATTATTGAACCGTATTTTAAGGCAAGATTTTTACTGTCTTTTTCTACAAAAATAACACAGTGAGGATTTCCCATACTAACAACGTTTAAAAGAAATTTTTTATCATCAATAGAATAAGGTATATTCAAATTTGTTTCAGTTTTACAAGGTATTTTTTCAGGCTCTAAAACAGGCTCTCCCATGTTTACGCAAACTTCTGTATCGGAAATAATCTTTGGAATAATAATTCCTGCTTTGGTTTCAACCGAGAACTCTTTTTTATTAATAAAATTTTTATCATAAATATATCTTGCAAAACATCTCATACCGTTACCGCACATTTGAGCGGGAGTGCCGTCTGAATTATAAAATATCCATGATATATCGGCCTTGTCAGTATTTGGATTTACAACAATAAGTCCGTCTGCACCAATTCCAAAATTACGATTGCAAAGTTTCAGAGCCAATTTATCTGGTGGTAAATTTGTTTTTTGATATTCTGCGTAATCAAGGATGACAAAATCATTACCAAGACCATTCATTTTTGTAAATTTTATATTTGTCATACTTTTATAATAGAAAATTTTTTATTAAAGTTCTACATTTTTATTTATTAAAAACTGTAAAATAGTAGCTTTCAATTAAAATTTTAATAAATTTTGACAAATATTTTATAAAAATCTAAAAATTTTACTTAAAATTTAAGCAAAATGTATAAAATTTTGCAAAAATCTTTAAAATATAATCAAAAATAAAAAACTTTAGAAAACTTAACTATATACATAAATTGACGGTATTTTTCAATAGTACGAAAATATTCGTATGTGCAGAATAGGTTCAATTAAGTCAAAACATTATATACATCCGTCATTGGCTTTAAAATTAATGCGTTCGCAGCAAAAAGGACATGATAATTCAGGTTTTGCATTTATTATGCAGGATTTAGGCGGAATTTTTGAAAATTACAAAGAGTTACCGATATTATCTATGGCTGTTACGGATGAGGGAATGAAGTACGCCGAAGATTTGCTTCATCAAATAGGTTTTGTAAGGGTTTTTCAATACACACCCGAAGTTTATCCTGATAAATCATTAAGAATAGAAACAATGCCAAATTATGTTTTTGAGGTTTTTCAATATCCAAAAACATTTAAAAATGCTACAAAAGAAGAAAAAGAAGAATTACTTTTGGATACAAGACTAAAACTTCGTTCTTATTTAGAAAAAAATGAAGAAGGTTTTGTTTATTCGTTTTATCCTGATGTAATTTCTTTAAAAGAAATAGGAAATCCAAACGATATAGGAACATATTTTAATCTTTGGAGTAAAGAAGTTAATTTAAGAGCAAAAATAATAACTGCGCAGTGCAGACAAAATACAAATTATGACATCGTTCGATATGCGGCCCATCCTTTCTTTTTGCAAGGATATACCACACTAACAAACGGCGAAAATACTTTCTATGAAAAAAACAAATTGATGCA